>JBNKPL010000024.1:0-24816 GCA_050295355.1 Sedimenticolaceae bacterium | reverse complement strand
GGGACCGCATTGCGGTCGCCTTCTCCAATGCCGCATGGGAAGAGAAACTGGTTTACCAGGCCCATCACGACATCCTTACCGATCTGCCCAACCGTTTCCTGCTGGAAGACCGCGTCCATCAGGAGATCAGCCGCGCGGCACGAAACAAAACCCAGTTGGCGCTTTACTTTCTTGATCTGGATCGATTTAAAAATATAAACGACTCCCTGGGCCATTCCGTGGGCGACCAAGTACTCCAGCAAATTGGTTCGCGATTACGTCACTGCGTCCGGGGTGAGGATACCGTCGCCCGTCTCGGGGGCGATGAGTTTATTCTGCTTATCACCGATCTGGATAATGGAGGAGGCGCCCTTCCCACCGCAACGGCCATTGCGGAAAAAATCCTTCGGGAGGTAGCCATACCCTGCGCGATTGAAAACCGTGAAATCCGCATCAGCGCCAGCATCGGGATCGCCTGCTACCCGGCGGACGGCAAAGACATGGAAACCCTGCTGCGCAATGCAGACTCCGCCATGTATCATGCGAAAGAAAGCGGCAGCCACTCGTTTCAATTCTATTCACAAGAGCTGAATTCCCAGGCAATCCGCCGGCTGGATATGGAAAGCAGACTGCACAGGGCGCTGGCCGAGAACCAGTTCGAACTCCATTTCCAGCCGCGCGTGGATCTAAAAAGCGGAATGATCTCTGGTTGCGAATCCTTGATACGCTGGATCTGCCCGGATGTGGGAAAAATCGGTCCCTGCGAATTCATCCCCCTGAGCGAAGAGATTGGCCTGGACATACCCATTGGAGAGTGGGTCTTGGCCGAAGCCACAACAATAGCAGCCAGCTGGCAGTACCAAACGGAAAGTCCCCTGCTGGTGTCAGCCAATATCTCAGCCAATCACTTTCAAAGCAGCGGCTTTATCGAAAGCGTCCACAGCGCACTGGCCCGCAGCAAACTTTCTGCTTCGCTCCTGGAGCTGGAAATCACCGAAAGTGTCGCCATGCAAAATATCGATTACACGATCCTGGTATTGCAGCAACTCCGGGAAATGGGAGTAAGAATTAGCATTGATGATTTCGGCACTGGCTACTCATCGCTGCAGTATCTGGCCAAATTCCCGGTCACCGCACTCAAGATCGACAAGGCATTCATCCAAGCCCTTCCCGACAGTGTATCGGACAGCGCCATCGTCAATGCCACCACCGCCCTCGCCCACAGTTTGGGCCTGCGCGTAACCGCCGAAGGTGTGGAAACGGCGGAACAGTTACAGAGTGTAAAAGAGATGGGCTGTGATGAAATCCAGGGCTATCTGTATAGCCCGCCCGTATCCGAAGGGGAACTCACCCGGATTTTACGTGCCACCAGGCATCCGGATAACCACCTGCCCGGCTCTGATTCTTCTTCCGCGTAGTGCGGCCCGAATGGTACACAACCAACCGGCGGCTTATTGCACTTTGTTGGCGCCGCCGTTGCAGTAGGCCTACCGCGGCTTACAGACGAATTCCAGTGACTCAAGCGTCAGCGAGTCATCTTTTTCTTTCACTACCGTTTTCAGCGCCGCAACCACATCCTGGCCAAACCGCTGCTCCGCTTCCGCCTCCAGTTCCGCCAAGGCTTCATCAACCTCAAGACCCAGGCGGTAACGACGGGTTGAGGTGATGGCATCAAAGGCATCGACTACTGAAATAATTCTCGCACCCAGTGGAATTTCATCCTTTGTTAGTCCGTCCGGGTAACCTTTTCCATCCACCCGCTCATGATGCCAGCGCACCAGTTCGGCAACCCTGCTGGCCGTGGGTATATCAAGCTTTTCAACGATATTCGCCCCAATGGCGGAGTGCGCCTTGATCTCCTCATACTGGTAGGAATCCAGGGACCCGCTATAAAGAAGAATATTATCGGGAATACCAATCTTGCCGACGTCATGCAGAACCGCGGCGCTGATCAAACACCCCAGATCGCTCTTTGCCACCCCCAGTTGTTCCCCTGTATACCAGGCCAAGCGTGCAACCCGGGTGCAATGGGCTTCGGTGTAGTGGTCCCGGTGCTTGAGGGCGGTCAACAGAGCGGCGCCCGCACGAAAGGAGGTAGCTATGAACTCTTCAATCATCTTCCTGCTCCCTGAATATCTGGTCCGTTCCCGCTAGAGGATACCCCCGGCAAATTCAAGACTCTATCAATTACATACACGGGATGAATCTAATTCCCTGATTTCCGCGCAAATAAAAAAGCATCCATGGTTAACCATGGATGCTTTATAAAATGGTAGGCGCGATTGGAGTCGAACCAACGACCTCTACCATGTCAAGGTAGCGCTCTAACCAACTGAGCTACGCGCCTGAAGAGCGCGAATCATACCGGTTTCCATACGGACATTGCAACCGGCGGATTCCCGCGCACCCAATCGGCTGGCGGCCCTAGCGGCCGTAGATATCCTCAAAACGCACAATATCGTCCTCGCCCAGATAGCTTCCGGTCTGCACCTCAATGATCTCCAGCGGGATCAGTCCGGAGTTGAACAGGCGGTGTTTGGTTCCCATGGGGATATAGACCGACTGGTCCTCATGCAGAACCAGCTCCTCCTCACCCCGAACGATGGTGGCCGTGCCTTTCACCACCACCCAGTGTTCGGCGCGATGCTGGTGCAGCTGTAACGAGAGACTGCCCCCCGGCTTCACTACGATCCGCTTGACCTGAAAGCGCTCGCTGCTATCCAGGGACTCATAATTGCCCCACGGCCGGTAGACCCGGACATGGTGAAGATGCTCATTGCGCCCGGAGGCCTTGAGAATATCCACGATTTTCTTGATGTCCTGCGCCTTGGATTTGTCGGCCACCAACACCGCATCGGCGCTCTCCACCACCACCAGATTATTGATGCCCACCCCGGCGATCAAACGATTCTCGCCGCGCAGATAGCAGTTCGTGACACTATCGGCCACCACATCGCCAAGTAGTACATTGCCGTCCTGGTCGGGTCCGGTAACGTCCGCCAGGGAAGACCAGGAACCCACGTCGCTCCAGCGGGCATCCATGGGCACCACCACCGCCTTTTCGGTCTTCTCCATTACCGCGTAATCGATAGATTCCCCCGGGCAGTTGCTGAACGCCTCCGCTCCGAGGCGAAGGAAATCGAGATCCCGCACTCCCGCCGCATAGGCGCCCGCGCTCTGTTCCAGAATCCGGGGATGCCACTGTTCCAGTTCCTGCAGATAGCTTTCCGCTCGGAACATGAACATTCCGCTATTCCAGTAATAGCGTCCGGACTCCACATACCGCTTCGCGGTTTCCAGGTCGGGCTTTTCCACAAATTCCGCGACCGGGTAGGCCTCTCCATCCCGGCCCTCGTCCGCCCTTCGGATATAGCCGTAGCCGGTCTCCGGCTGTTCCGCCACCACCCCGAAAGTAACCAGCGCGCCCGCCGCGGCCTCCCTGGCGCCGATGCGTATGCATTGCTGAAACGCCTCCAGATTCCCGATCACATGATCGGACGGCATCACCAGCAGCAGCGCGTCTTCATCGCTCTGCCGGGCATGCAATGCGGCGCAGGCCACCGCGGGCGCGGTATTTTTTCCCACTGGTTCAAGCAGGATGCCGTTCGACTCCACACCCTGCAGCCGCAGCTGTTCCGCCACCAGAAAGCGGTGCTCTTCATTGCAAACCACCAGGGGGTTACCGCAGCCATCCAGGCCGGCTATGCGCTTGAGGGTCGCCTGAAAAAGGGAGCTGTCATCCAGCAGGGGGACAAACTGCTTCGGATAGGCGGCGCGGGAAAGGGGCCAGAGCCGGGTCCCCACCCCTCCCGACAAGATAACGGGGACAATCATTGCCCCCTCCATTTTTCCAGCAACCCCATACAGATCCGGTTCATTTCCACCACACGCTCCCGTGAATCGGCCTCATTGTAACAGCGCAGTTCCGGCGCATTGCCGGAGGGGCGCAGATGGGCGATCTCACCGCTCGAAAACAGAATTCTCACTCCATCGGTCCGGTCCACCGCGGTGACCGGTCCGAAGATGCCATCAAAAAACCGCTCGATGCTAGCATACTTTGCCCCCTGCCCAGACGGTGCCAGCGTCTCCAGCAGGGAGCGGCTCAATTCCAGCGGAAACGCCTGCAACCGGTCGCTGTGGGTATAGCGGGCCGGCAGCCGCGAAGCGAGGCCGGAAACCGAAAGCCCCCATCGCCTCGCCAGCAGCAGGACGCCGAGGATCACGATCACCGCATCCCGGGTCGGCAAGGGCTCCAGGCTTCCACCCTCCAGCTCCAGGCGGTCCGCCGTCAGAAATCCGCCGTTGGCCTCGTACCCGACCACCCCTTCGCCACCCTGACGGATCATCGCTTCCATCCCGGCGATCACATAGGGGGAGCCGATACGGGTACGCGCTACCGATTCGAACCAGGCGGAGAGTTCCACCGCACTGTTGCAACTGACCGGCGTCACCACATGACGGGCGCCCAGATAGCGGGCGCAGTAGATCCCGGCCACGTCACCGCGCAGCCAGACGCCGTGCTCATCGCTGATCAGGGGGCGGTCGCCGTCCCCGTCCGTGGAAACAATACTGTCCAGTTGTTCGGCGGCGGCCCACTCTTGGGCCAGCGCGGCGTCTTCGGGCCGGATCGCCTCGGTATCCACGGGAACAAAGGTTTCGGAGCGCCCCCGCCGCAGTACCTCCGCCCCAAGTCCCTCCAAAACCGCACCCAACACCTGCCGCGCCACGCTGGAGTGTTCATACAGCCCGATCCGGCACCCCTTCAGGCAAGCGGCCGGAAAGAGGTCGAGATAGCGATGGATATAGGCATGATAGGCGGCAGCGGACTCCGGCGGCAGAGAATACGCTTCCACCAACCGGCCCGTGTGGTCAAACCGTGCAGCGGGCACGGCGACCTCTTGGGCGCGTAAGCCCGCCTCGTCCTGTTTCGTGATCTCGCCCCGGGGCGTATTGAACTTGATACCGTTGCGGTCATCGGGAATGTGGCTGCCGGTCACCATGATGGCGGGGATTTCGTGCCGGATGCCGTACAGCGCCACCGCGGGAGAGGGGATAAAGCCGCAGTTCACCGTCTCATACCCGGCATCCTCCAGGGCCGCCCCCACCGCCGCGAGAATCCTCGGCGTACTGGAGCGCAGGTCACCGGCCACGGCCACCTGCCGCCGGACGCCGATCTGCCCGGATGCTTCCAGATATTGCAGAAACGCCCGGGTGTAGGCGTAGCAGACACGGTCCGTCATGGCGCCGACCAGTCCCCTCGCGCCGCTGGTGCCGAACTGCACTCCGCTTTGCAGCATCAATTCCGCGATGACTTCCGTCTCTCTTGGGTTCATGGGTCTGGTTATTTGTTGTACTTGGTTTTTACTTTAACAAACAAAGGAGAGCGGATTAGCCGCCAACAGGACATTTAATCTTTTCCCTTCAGCAATTCTTTCAGGTTTGCAAATGGCTGGGAAGTGGCGGTGGCGGCCTTGTCCTCCTCCCCGGCCACGCCGCCGCGCAGCATCTCTTCATACCGCGAGTGTTCGTTGTCGTGACAGTAGAGGCACAATAGCTCCCAGTTGCTGCCATCGTCCGGATTGTTGTCGTGATCGTGGTCCCGGTGGTGAACCGTCAGTTCGCGCAGGTTCTGGTGGTTGAACTCCCGCCCGCAGCGGCCGCATACCCAGGGATAGAGCTTCAGCGCCCGTTCGCGATAACCCTGCTCCCGCTGTTCCCGGTTGCGCCTCGCTTCCGCCACCACACGATCCAGTTTATCCGTATCCCTGCCTTTTTCTCTTTGCACCATGGTGTATCCCCGGCTGGATTACTCCTGGTTGAGGAGCAGCTTATGGAACCGTTCGGCCGAGTGCCGCCAGGAGTATCGATTCCGAACCGCAGCGGCCAGTTCGGTCTGTCTATTTTCATCCGCCGCCTCACTCAACAACCTCATCATTTTATCTTTCATCTCGTTCAGATTATGGGGGTCGTAGAGATTATCGCCAAAGAAATCATAATCCGACATGGCGGTCACATTGGAACAGAGCACGGGCACCCGAGCGGCGCAGGCCTCAAGAGGCGGTATGCCGAACCCCTCGCCCTTGGAGGGAAAGACGAACAGATCCGCGGCGCGGTAAAAGGCGATCAGATCATCATTGCCGACAAAATCGAATTGGAAGAAACGCTCCCTGGCGGCCGGATTCATTCCCGCCTTCAACCCGTCGAAGCGGGCGTTCCTGATGGACTCCTTGCCGAGAAACACCAGGGAGTAGTCCTGCTTGTAGAGTTCCAGTTCCAGAAACGCCTGCAGCAACTGGTCATGGTTCTTCCTCGGCTCCACCCGGCCGACGTAAAGAATGATCTTGCCGGGAATACCATACCGCTCCTGGATCGCCCTCCTGACCTCCCCCTTGTCATAGACCTGGAAATACTCCTCCGACACCGCATTGGGAATTACATGAATCTCATCGGCGGGATAGCCGTACAGCTCGCTGATCCGCTCCTTGGAGTAGGCGGAAACCGTGGTCAGCGCATCGGTCAACTTGGAAGAGACATAGAACAGGAAGTTTTTCGACAACCGGAACGAGAGGGGAAACTCCCAGGGAAAGTCATTAAACAGCAGATCATGAATAGTCACGATGTAACGTCCCCGTTTCACGGGCGGACAAACGTATTGGAAGTGCGACACATCAATGGCGTGCTTGCGCAACAGCGAAGGGATATCGAAGGCCAGGCGGGAATATTTGTTGGCCGCCTTATATTTCAGGTAATGGATATTGGGAATACCCGAAAACTCCTGCTCCAAGATCCCGGGGTCGCAGGCGGCCATATAGATCTGGATATCGCCATCCAGAGCGGCCAGCTCCCGATAGAGCCACTTGATATAGGTGCGGGTCCCCTGAAACTCCCCATCGAACACATGCGCATCGACAAACACTCTCATTTCCGGCAACACCTTTTCTTAATCGAATTTATTCTTGGCATTCTCCCATGATCCGCATGCCGAATGACCATATCGGCCGAGTCATGGCACCCTTCCCGGGATTGAATTTCACGTATAGCCTAAAGCCATTCCCCGCGGAAACCTGTATATCAGCCGTCCCGCCCTGCCTCAACCTCTTCGTAAATCTGGTGGAAGGCCTTTACATAGGCAGTGAAGGAGAAGAGCTCCTTCTGCCGAATCCGGCCGGCCTCCCCCATCCGCCGGCGCTTCTCACCATCACTCACCAATTCCTGCAGCGCATCCGCCAGCGAATCCTCATCCCGCGGCACGAACAGGATGCCGGTTTCGCCCGGCACCACGATATCCACCAGCCCGCCGTGAGCCGCCGCCACAACGGGTTTCCCCAAGGCCATCGCCTCCAGCGCCACCACCCCGAAGGGTTCCGGCTCGGTGGAGGGAACGGCGCCGATATCCACCTCGGCCCAGATTGCGGAGATATTGGAATGAAAATCGAGCACTCTGATGTGCGCCTTGGCCGATGAGTTTGCAATCTCTCGCTGCAGTTGCTCCTTAACATAGTCATAGCCGGACGCAACGCCGCCCACAAACAAAACGGTAAAATTGCTGACCCCTCTGGCCGCCAGCTTTTCCGCCGCCCGCAAAAGCAGGGTATGCCCTTTCCATCGGTTTATCCTGCCGACAAGTCCGATGAGCACATGATGCCGGGGAATATCCAGTTCACTGCGCAGATCTCCAGCCTTGGCCGAAGCGGCAAACGAGTCACTCAATCCATTCCATATGATCGACGTGATCGCTTTAAGCTTCGGCTGTTCACCAATCACCCATGCCGCGGTCGCCCTGGAGTTGCATACCACCCGGTCCGCCAACAGCCGCAACAGAAACGGCAACATCTTTTTCGCCACAATCGGGGACAGGATAATCTCATGCACATGCCACAGGTGAGGCACCCGATTCAGCCTGGCCCAAACCGCTCCGCCAAACACCGCCAGGGTATTGGAATGAACCAGCCAAGGCCTCGTTTCCCCAGCAATCCCGGCAATGCAGCGGTACGATCCGACTATATCGCTGAGAAAACGCAGCATCCCCAGGGGGGAAAGGGTGGCGCGGCTGATCTTGCATACGGGGCCGATATGCACTTGCGCTCCCGCGGCCCGCAGTTCATCGGCCAGTAGTCCCTCTTCCGGCAGCAGGACCACGGCATGATAACGCCGCCGATCCAGGCCCACGATCAGGTCCAGCAACACCCGATCCGAGCCATACATTTCGGCCGACTGATGAATAAACAGAATTTGGTTCTGAGCCATTCCGTCCCCAAAATCCTTGCCGCGACTGTTTTCACGGCAAAAGCAACCCGATTCGTTCTGAATGTAACACATGGAAAGCGGCGCGGACCTCAGCCTGTTCGCACCAGTGCGCCACTTACTCATTGGGTTCATATTAGCAATGTGACTGAAAGACGTTAGAATCGTATTTAGGCAGCCAAAAAAGGAGGCACAATGGCGCGTCAGCGAACCGGTTTGTGGATCACCCTGCTTGTTATCGCCCTGGCAGCCGTTTTTATCTGGTATTCGGGCCGGCCCAAGCCGATATCCGTGGTGGTAGAAGCGGTGGAAACCGGCATCGTGGAGCAGACGGTGGCCAACACCCGCGCAGGGACCGTCAAGGCGTGCCGCCGCGCCAAGCTCTCGCCCGGCATCGGCGGGCAGATAGCCACCCTTGATATCCATGAGGGTGACCGGGTAAAGACGGGGGCCCTGCTGCTTGAGCTCTGGAACAAGGATCTTCGGGCCGAGATCGCCCTCAACGAAAGCGAGGCCACTGCATCGGCCGCCAACGCCCGCGCCGCCTGTCTGCAGGCGGAGGTGGCGCAACGGGAGGCGAATCGTCTCAGCCGCTTGCTGGGTAAAAAGGTCGTTTCGGAAGAGGCCGTGGACAAAGCGGTGACCGAGGCCAAGGCCAGCCAGGCGGACTGCGAATCGGCACAGGCCATGGCCATGGTCTCCGCCTCCCGGGTGGACGTATTCCGCTCCCAACTGGAGCGCACCCAGCTCATCGCCCCCTTCGACGGCATCGTGGCCGAGATCAACGGCGAGTTGAACGAGTACGTCACCCCCTCCCCCCCCGGCATCGCCACCCCGCCCGCGGTGGACCTGATCGACACCTCCTGCTTTTACGTGGCCGCCCCCATCGACGAGGTGGATGCACCCGCCATTGAGGTGGGCAAGCCCGCGCGGGTCAGCCTGGACGCCTTCAAGGAGCGCCGCTTCGAGGGTAAGGTGCGCCGCATCGCCGCCTATGTACTGGATCTGGAGAAACAGGCCCGCACCGTGGAGGTGGAGGTGGAGTTCAGCAACAAGGGTGACCTGGAACAACTGCTGGCCGGCTACTCGGCGGACGTGGAGATCATCCTGGATGAGCGCCGCGATACCGTACGCATCCCCACCGAGGCGGTGATTGAAGGCAACCGGGTCTATCTGCTGCTGCCCGATGAAGGGGTGCTGGAAGAGCGCACCATCGAGACTGGCATGTCCAACTGGGACTGGACCGAGGTCGCCTCGGGCCTGAAGGCGGGCGATCTGGCGGTCACCTCCGTGGACCGGGACGGCGTCGAGGACGGCGCCCTGGCGCAACAGGAAGCGGAAGAGAAACAGCCGTGATCCGCCTGCAGGGGATCTGCCGCGATTTCCAGGTGGGCGAAGAGACCGTCCACGCCCTGCGCGACGTGAACCTGGAGCTGAACCCCGGCGACTACTACGCCATCATGGGGCCGTCCGGCTCCGGCAAATCCACCCTGCTCAACATCCTGGGCCTGCTGGACCGTCCCAACAGCGGCGAGTTCTGGCTGGATGAGGTCAATACGGTCTCTCTGAAGGAGGAGCAACGGGCCAAGATGCGGCGGCAGAAGATCGGTTTCGTCTTTCAGTCCTTTCACCTGGTGCCCCGCCTCACGGCGGCCGAAAACGTGGAGTTGCCGCTGACCCTGGCGGGCGTAGACCCCGCGGAACGGCACAGCCGGGTGCATGCGGCGCTGGAGCCCCTGGGGCTGCTGGATCGGGCGCACCACCGACCGGACCAGCTCTCGGGCGGGCAGCGCCAGCGGGTGGCCATCGCCCGCGCCACCATCATGCAGCCCACCCTGCTGCTGGCGGACGAACCCACGGGCAACCTGGACAAACACTCGGGCGAAGACGTCATCCATACCCTGGAGGCCCTGAACCTGAAGGGGATCATCCTGGTGGTGGTGACCCACGACCCGGCCATCGGCGAGCGCGCCAGCCATCGGATTCATATGGAGGATGGGGTTATCACCAATGAGGCGTCCGCATAGCCCAGCGCTGCCATGAGAGCGGAAGACACACTGCGGTTTGGCATTCAGTCCATGGCGGGCACCCCGAAACGGACCCTGCTCATGCTGATCGCCATGGCCATCGGCATCGGCTCGGTGATGGTCCTCACCGCCCTGGGCGAAGGGGCCAGGCGCTACGTGCTGAACGAGTTCTCCCAACTGGGGACCCATATCCTCATCGTCATGCCGGGCCGCTCGGAGACCACGGGCGGCGCCCCGCCCCTGATGGGCGAGACCCCGCGCGACCTCACCCTGGACGACGCCATCGCCCTGACCCGCAACCGGCCGGTACGGCGGGTGGCCCCCGTCACCATCGGCTCCGCCCCCGTCTCCTATCGGCAACTGGAGCGGGAGGTGAACATCCTCGGCTCCACCGCGGAACTCCTGCCGGTCCGGCAGCTGGAGATGCGGCTGGGTAAGTTTCTACCCCCGGGAGACCCCAGCCGCGGGGCGGCGGTGGTGGTGCTGGGCCATAAACTGAAAAAAGAGCTGTTCGGCAACCAGCGGGCGGTGGGCGAGTGGGTGCGCATCTCCGACCGCCGTTTCCGGGTGATCGGCATCCTGAAAGAGAAAGGGGAATCCATGGGCGCCAACCTGAGCGACCTGGCCATCATCCCCGTGGCCTCCGCCCAATCCCTGTTCGACACCACCTCCCTGTTCCGCATCCTGGTGCAGGCCAAGGGCCGGGAGTCCATCCCCGGGGCCGAGCAGGCGGTCATCAATACCATCCGCGAACGCCACGACGGCGAGGACGATGTCACCGTGGTCACCCAGGACGCCATGCTCTCCACCTTCGACCAGATCTTTCAAGCCCTGACCCTTACCGTGGCCGGCATCGCCGCCATCAGCCTGGCGGTGGCGGGCATCCTGATCATGAACGTGATGCTGGTCTCCGTGACCCAACGCACCGCCGAGATCGGGCTGCTCAAGGCCCTGGGCAGCCCGGCCGCCCAGGTACAGCGGCTATTCCTGGTGGAGGCGGCCCTGCTCTCCCTGTCCGGGGCCCTTATCGGGATCATGGTCGCCTTTGCCGGGGTGTGGGGACTGGAGCAGGCCTTCCCGGATTTCCCCCTCACCATCCCCCTGTGGGCCTTTTTAGCCGCACTCCTGGTCTCCCTGGCCACCGGCCTGATCTTCGGCGTGCTGCCCGCCAGGCGGGCCGCCGCCCTGGATCCCGTACTGGCCCTGGCGGGGAGATAGCCATGCTGACCCGCGACTTCATCCGCCTCTCCCTGGGTTCCGTGATCGCCCATCGCCTGCGCAGCTTCCTTACCGCCCTGGGCATCGCCGTGGGCATCGCCTCTGTGGTGCTGCTCACCTCCATCGGCGAGGGGGTACACCGCTTCGTGCTCGGCGAGTTCACCCAGTTCGGCACCAATCTGATCGCCGTCACCCCGGGCAAGACCAGCACCATGGGCATGTCCGGGGCCATGATCAGCAATGTGCGCCCCCTCAGCATGGACGACGCCGAAACCCTGGGCCGGCTGCCCAAGGTCCTGGCCCACGTGCCGGTCATCCAGGGCAACGCCGCCATTGAGGCGGAACACCGCAGCCGCCGCACCATGGTGCTCGGCGTCGGCCCGGCGGTTCCCGAGGTGTGGCTGATGAAACCGGCCGTGGGCCGTTTTCTCCCGGCGGACGACCCCCGCCACGCCCGCTCTTTCGTGGTATTGGGCAGCAAGGTGCGGGACGAGCTGTTCGGCAGTGACAACCCGCTCGGCAAGCGCATCCGCATCGGCAGCGAGAGCTACCGCATCATCGGTATCATGGAGTCCAAGGGACAGATGCTGGGATTCGACCTGGATGACGCCGTCTATATCCCCGCCATGAAGGCCATGTCCATGTTCAACCGCGAGAGCGTCATGGAGGTGGACCTGCTCTACGCCCCGGATGCGGACAGCGAAGAGATCGCGGAGAGCGTGCGCAAGCTGCTCACCGCCCGCCACGGCAGCGAAGACTTCACCATCATCACCCAGGACCAGATGCTGGAGACCCTCGGCTCCATCCTCGACGTGCTCACCCTCGCCGTGGGGGCCCTGGGCGGCATCTCCCTGCTGGTGGGCGGCGTGGGCATCCTCACCATCATGACCATCGCGGTGACGGAACGCACCCCGGAGATCGGCCTGCTGCGCGCGGTGGGGGCCGGACGCCGGGAGATTCTCTATCTCTTTATCGGCGAGGCGGTGGTGCTCGCCAGCCTGGGGGGACTGGCCGGTCTGATCCTCGGCGCCGGCGGGGCCTGGGGTCTGGGCGCCGCCGTCCCGGCCCTGCCTACCCACACCCCCTGGAGCTATGTGCTGCTGGCGGAGGCCATCGCCGCCGCCATCGGCCTGGCGGCCGGGGTAGCGCCCGCCCTCAGGGCGGCCAATCTCGATCCCATTGAGGCGCTTCGCGCTGAATAGAAGATTAGCCACAGAGCACACAGAGTTCACAGAGAGCTATTACAACAAGTAGTTACCTCTGTGTTTCTCTGTGAACTCTGTGGCAAAAAAATGATCTGGCTTCTCGCACACACAATGAATCATGGGTGCCCTGTCATTGTTGCGTAATCAATTTCCGCCTACATAGCACCCTCGGAAAACTCCCCCTCTTGCCGCTCTTGCTCTTGAGTAGTTGAAGGCTGAGTCTTTTTTGCAGCCTTCGTGCGTTCGGCCTTGGCCATTGCTCGCTTTACTTTCCTGTTTGCCTCCTGAGCAGCCTCGCTTTCCCGAACCTCGCGTTTGAGAACCTCAGCACTGATAATATCTCTGACCTCGTCGATGGTTGATTTTAGCCCTGGCGTCATTTGCTTCAACTGCCTTCGAACTAGGGATACTACAGGATCGGAAACTAACAATGCTCCAATAGTAAATCGATTGCATGCCTGCCTGTGCTCATAAAACTCTTCTATCAGGTCCTTACTGATTGCACGCTTACACAGCATGAAAAGCGTTTCCATGTCATCGGTTCGACGCATATTCATATCTAGAAAATTAAAAGCGAGTATCCTATCGCTCGTCACTTGACCATCCACCAAAACCCTATAGATTTCCCATTCAATACCGTTGGTGAGCACTACCCAGCGAACACCCTCTTTTGAGGCATATCCTACGGCCTGGCGTAGATGATTATCTTTCAGGTCGATCCCAATCGCTTTAACCTCGATAAGGTAATCAATGGAGTTCTTTGTTCGGACTGCAAGATCAACAAATGTACCCTGAATTGCAAATTCCCTAGTTATATCTTCGTACTTATCCAGGCCGAATACCTGCTCAAGTATATCGGTAATGATTACAACAGTATCGGCCTCATTGATATCTTTATCTCTGGCACTTTGCAGTATCTTCTGGAAACGCGGGACTTCGCTTTTTAGACGTGTTGCAACAACTGTGGGAACTTTTGCCATTAGATTCTCCTTGTTACTTGAACTACGCATTATTAATTGAGCACTCCAATGCAGATATTACTACAGGCGTTTAGCACACCCAAGACAACTCCTAGAAATCACTTAGTTCCTTTAATAGCGCTAATATCCAGGCTGACTTCCTGTTCACATCCCGATACTAGCCACAGAGCACACAGAGCACACAGAGCACACAGAGTTCACAGAGCGCTATTGCAGCAACTGGTTACCCTCTGTGTTCTCTGTGATCTCTGTGGCAAAAAACGATCCAGCCACTCGCACATGGGATCGGTAGAGCCGCCTTTAGCCCTGCCGTCACAAGCATGGTCGTTCGCTATGCCAAGATCCCCTGCCCCTGCAGAGTGCGGATCTGGTCCCGCACCTGGGCCGCCTCCTCGAATTCCAGGTCCTGGGCGTGCTGGTACATCTGCTTCTCCAGCTCCTGGATCTTTTTCGCCATCTGCTTGGGTGTCAGGGCCGCGTACTCCGCCTGGGTCTCGGCCACACGGGCATACTCGCGGGCCGGCATGGGTGCGCCCGGGCGCGCCCCTTCCATGATGTCCGCCACGCTCTTGCGGATGCTCTGGGGGGTGATGCCGTGCTCTTCGTTGTAGGCGATCTGTTTGGCGCGCCGCCGTTCGGTCTCGTCCATGGCGCGCTGCATGGAGCCAGTGATCTTGTCGGCGTAGAGGATGGCGCGGCCGTTGACGTTGCGGGCGGCGCGGCCGATGGTCTGGATCAGGGACCCCTCCGAACGCAGGAAGCCCTCCTTGTCCGCATCGAGGATGGCCACCAGGGCCACCTCGGGCATGTCGAGCCCTTCGCGCAGCAGGTTGATCCCCACAAGCACATCGAACTCGCCGAGGCGCAGGTCGCGGATGATCTCCACCCGCTCCACCGTGTCGATATCGGAGTGGAGATAACGCACCCGCACGTCGTGGTCGTTGAGGTAGTCGGTGAGGTCCTCCGCCATACGCTTGGTAAGGGTGGTCACCAGCACCCGGTCCCCCTGCCCTACCGTGCGGCGAATCTCGGAGAGCAGATCGTCCACCTGGGTGCCGGCGGGGCGCACCTCCAGTTCGGGGTCCACCAGGCCGGTGGGACGTACCACCTGCTCCACCACCGCGCCCGAGTGCTGGAGTTCGTACTCGCGCGGGGTGGCCGAGACATAGATGGTCTGGGTGGCCCGCGCCTCGAACTCCTCGAAGCGCAGGGGGCGGTTGTCCAGGGCGGAGGGCAGGCGGAAGCCGTACTCCACCAGGGTCTCCTTGCGCGAGCGGTCGCCCTTGTACATGCCGCCGAGCTGGGGGATGGAGACATGGCTCTCGTCCGCCACCAGCAGGGCGTTGTCCGGCAGGTAGTCCAGCAGGGTGGGCGGCGGCTCCCCCGCCCGGCGGCCCGAGAGGTAGCGGGAGTAGTTCTCGATCCCTGAACAGTAGCCGAGTTCCATGATCATCTCGATATCGAACCGGGTGCGCTGCTCCAGCCGCTGGGCCTCCACCAGCTTGTTGGCGCCCCGCAACTGCTCCAGCCGCTCCTGCAACTCCTCCTTGATCTGCTCCACCGCCGCCAGCATGGTCTCGCGGGGGGTCACATAGTGGGACTTGGGATAGACGGTGTAGCGCGGTACACGCCGCAGCACCTCGCCCGTGAGGGGATCGAACAGGGCGATATTTTCGATCTCGTCGTCAAACAGCTCGATCCGCACCGCCTCCTTGTCCGACTCCGCCGGGTAGATGTCGATCACCTCGCCCCGCACCCGATAGGTGGCGCGGTGCAGCTCCACCTCGTTGCGGGTGTACTGCAGCTCCGCCAGGCGGCGCAGGATGGCCCGCTGGTCCATGGTGTCGCCCCGCGACAGGTGCAGCACCATGCTGAGATAGGAGCGCGGATCGCCCAGGCCGTAGATGCAGGAGACGGTGGCGACGATGATGGTGTCCGGCCGCTCCAGCAGGGCCTTGGTGGCGGAGAGCCGCATCTGTTCGATGTGCTCGTTCACCGAGGCGTCCTTCTCGATGAAGGTGTCCGAGGAAGGGACATAGGCCTCGGGCTGGTAATAGTCGTAATAGGAGACGAAATACTCCACCGCGTTGTGGGGGAAAAACTCCTTCATCTCCCCGTAGAGCTGGGCGGCGAGGGTCTTGTTGTGGGCCAGGATCAGGGCGGGACGCTGTACCCGCTGGATCACATTGGCGATGGTGAAGGTCTTGCCCGAGCCGGTCACCCCCAGCAGGGTCATGCCCGCCTCGCCGTCGTTCAATCCCTCCACCAGGCGTTCGATCGCCTCCGGCTGGTCGCCGGCCGGGGCAAACTCGTTGACCAATTGAAACTCTTTCGTCATCAGGGGATTCTGCTAAGGCGGCGGATTGGCTATGATTACATACGGCCTGTCGACCGAGGGTGCTACAGAACACCGTGTGGCGACAGAACCAGGAACGCCTTTCATTGTAACCATGGATACCGCAGATGAGTATTAAACTTTCCGCCCGAGTCCAGGCCGTCAAGCCTTCACCCACCCTGGCCGTCACCGCCCGCGCCGCCGAGATGCGCGCCGCGGGGAAAGACATTATCGGCCTGGGCGCCGGGGAGCCCGACTTCGATACCCCCGAACACATCAAACAGGCCGCCGTCAAAGCCATTGAAGACGGGTTCACCAAGTACACCCCCGTGGACGGCACCGCCGGTCTGAAAAAGGCCATCATCGAAAAATTCAAGCGCGACAACGGGCTGGAGTACGCCGCGGATCAGATCCTGGTCTCCTGCGGCGGCAAACAGAGCTTCTACAACATGGCCCAGGCGGTGCTGGACCCGGGCGACGAGGTGGTCATCCCGGCCCCCTACTGGGTCTCCTACCCCGACATGACCCTGCTGGCCGGCGGTATCCCCGTCTTTATCCAGGCGGGCGCGGATCAGCACTTCAAGATCACCCCCAAGCAGTTGAAGGCCGCCATCACCGACCAGACCCGGCTGGTGGTCATCAACAGCCCCTCCAACCCCACTGGCATGGCCTACAGCCGGGAGGAGCTGGAGGAACTGGGCAAGGTGCTGCTGGAGTATCCGCGGATACTGGTCGCCACCGATGACATGTACGAGCACATCCTCTGGACGGAGGAGCCCTTCGTCAACATCCTCAACGCCTGCCCGGAACTGTACGACCGCTGCCTGGTGCTGAACGGCGTATCCAAGGCCTACTCCATGACCGGCTGGCGTATCGGCTATGCCGCGGGTCCGGCGGACATCATCAAGGCGATGAAAAAGATCCAGTCCCAGAGCACCTCCAACCCCACCTCCATCTCCCAGGTGGCGGCCCAGGCGGCGCTGGAAGGCCCCCAGGAGTGCATCGGCGACATGCTGGTCCACTTCAAGGAGCGCCACGACTATGTGGTGGAGCGCCTGAACAAGATCCCCGGGGTGGAGTGCCTGCCCGCGGACGGCACCTTCTACTGCTTTCCCAATGTGGCGGAGGCCATCGCCGGGATCGACGGCGTCGCCAACGACGTGGAACTGGCCGAATATCTGATCGAACATGCCGGGGTCGCCGTGGTGCCCGGTTCCGCCTTCGGCCTGGCCGGCCATGTCCGGCTCTCCATCGCCACCAGCATGGAGAACCTGACCAAAGCCCTGGATCGGCTGGAAAAGGGGCTGGGCGGCTAAACCCGGCGGACAGGCCGCCGCAAAACAACGGGAAGTCCCGCCGGGGCTTCCCGTTTTTGTTTGGAGTGGATAAACTTATTTTTCCAATGGAATTGGATTACGTCATGGATATGCGAAGGAGTGCACCATGGGGAATACCTATGCCCTGCCCGGCCGTGCGGCCGGTTTCACCCTTATAGAATTGATCATCACCCTCAGTGTCGCCATCTTTCTGATGGCCGTTGCCATACCCTCGTTCCAGGAGGTGATCGCGAGCAACCGTATCGTCGCGGCCAGCAACGGCATCGTGAGCTATCTGCATCTCGCCCGCAGCGAATCCATCAAGCGGGGCGCCAAGACAGTTCTCTGTCCAAGTAGCGACGGAACGGGGTGTCTGGACAGCTACCAGTGGCAGCAGGGTTTCATGGTCTTCGTGGATCTGGATCAGGACAACCAGTTCGACTCGGATGAGCCCTTACTGAGGTTCCAACAGGCGGATTTTGAGGGCATCCGGATTGAAACCTCCACTGGCCGGCGCAAAATCGCGTACAAAGCCAATGGCACCGCGGCCGGCACCAACGCCACATTTACCCTGTGCGATCTGAATGACCGGGCTGACCCGCGGGCGGTGATTCTCTCCAACACCGGCCGCCCCCGCCTCTCCGACAAACGTTCCGACGGAACGGCCCTGAACTGCGAATGACTAATCCGCTGGACTATTGACCCTGCCGGGCGAGACGACTAATATACGCGGCTTCATTCCCCGGTAGCTCAGTCGGTAGAGCAAGCGGCTGTTAACCGCTGGGTCGGCAGTTCGAGCCTGTCCCGGGGAGCCATCCATGAAAAAGGCCTGTACGGAACATCCGGACAGGCCTTTTTTTGGGCCTGTTAACACTAATCGGATTGTCGTCGATTAGTGTTAACAGGCCCTAATCAAGCTTAGCGGAGATCGTTGTTACTGCTATTTTCCTGTTGCGCCTCAAACCACATGGCGTTCAGTACTGCAAGCAGGATGGCCATGGTGAGGCCCAAAACCCAAGTGAAATACCACATCGTAAAATCCTCGTTTTATTAATAAGCCGAATGGTCATTGGCTTCCACATATTGCGCAGTCACCTTGCCTGACATCACCTTGTAACACCAGGCGGTGTAGCTGATGACGATTGGCGTAAAGATCACAGCCGCCCAGAACATAACTTCCAGAGTCAGGTGGCTGGACACGCTATCCCATACCGTCAAGCTGCTGCGCAGATCGGAACTGGATGGCATGATGAAGGGAAACATAGATACCCCGGCTGTACCGATAATGCCGAGCTGCGACACCGCACTACTCCAGAATGCGAGCGCGGGCCTGCGCAGCCAGGAAAACAACAACCCAAGACCCCCACCGATAAACCCAAGCAGCGGGATAAGCATGGTCAGTGGCTGCTTGGCATAGTTATCCATCCAGGCGCCCACCGCCAGTTCGACAGTTTTGTCCAGTGGATTGGGCAATGCGCCAGGCAGCACTTCTGAAGTAATTCGGTAGCCAGGGATACCGCTTGCCAACCACACACCAGCCACGGCAAAAGCCAGAAGCATAACCACACCAAAGATCAGCGACGCCTTGCGCGCCCGCTCATAGATTTCCCCTTCAGTGCGGATCATCAGGAAGTGCGCGCCATGGAAGGTAAGCATGGATAGACTGACCACTCCCGCCAGCAGAGCAAAGGGATTGAGCAGTTCAAAGAAACCGCCCGTATAAACCGGGCGCAGGTTATCTTCGAAGTAGAACGGCACACCCAGCAGCAAGTTACCGAAAGCGACTCCGAAAATAAGAGCAGGAACCGCGCCGCCCACGAACAACCCCCAGTCCCAACTTTTACGCCAGATCGGGTTGGCGATCTTACTTCGATAATCAAAGCCCACAGGCCGGAAAAACAGCGCCCATAACACCGCCAGCATGGCGATATAAAAACCAGAGAAAGCGGTAGCATAGACCAGCGGCCAGGCAGCAAAGATGGCACCGCCGCCAGTGATGAACCACACCTGGTTTCCATCCCAGTGGGGGCCGATGGTATTGATAATTACCCGCCGCTCCACATCATTGCGTCCAACAAATGGCAGCAAAGTTCCAATACCCATGTCGTGACCATCCATAATGGCAAAGCCGAGCAGCAATACGCCAACCAGCAGCCACCAGATCAGTTTCAGAATTTCATAATCGATAATCATCTCAGTTACCCTCTGCTGATTTCAGTGGTGCGGATACGCCAACGGCCGCCATGCCACCCTGTTCGTCGTGATAACGCCCTGTACCGAGAGAACCCGGACCACGGCGCGCATACTTGAACATGAGATACATCTCAGTAACCAGCAGTCCCGTGTAAAACAGAGTGAAACCCGCGAGCGAGAAGTAGAGACTTCCGGCCGACAGGGTCGAGGTAGAAAGCCCGGTGGGAAGAATACCGAAGATACTCCAGGGCTGACGGCCGTACTCCGCCACAAACCAGCCCAGTTCACATGCGATCCAGGGCATGGGAATGAAGAGCAGTGCCCACTTCAGCAACCAGCGTTTCTCCTGAAAGCTGTTTTTGGTTGAGTAATAAAAGGCCAGCCCGAACAGTGCCAGCAACAGAAAACCAAGCAGCACCATGAAGCGGAAGGTCCAGAACATGGGGGCCACATCGGGAACACTGTCGTCCGCCGCCTGCTTGATCATCTCAGGCGTGGCCTGGCTCACATCCTGGATATACCGCTTGAGCAGCAGCCCATGCCCCAAATTATCCTTGGTCGCCTCGAAGGCCGCGCGCGCTGCCGTATCATCGCCGTTCTTGCGCAAGGCCTCCAGAGCGGTTACCGCCGTGATTCCCCGTTCGATACGTTCCGCCGCCTGCGCTTCCAGTTCATTGATACCCGGCAGTTCCTCACTGACAGAGCGGGTCGCAATCAGCCCCAGGGCATAGGGAATTTTAATCTCCGCGTGATTGGTCCGCGCCTCTTCATCCGGGATACCGAATAGTGTAAATGACGCCGGGGCAGGCTCGGTCTCCCACATCCCTTCCATTGCGGCCAGCTTGGTCTTCTGGTGCTCAGTCACGGCATAGCCAGACTCGTCACCCAGCACGATTACGGAAAGCGCGGAGGCCAACCCGAATGCCGCCGCGATGCGAAAGGAGCGTTTGGCGAACTCAATATCGCGGCCCTTGAGTAGATACCAGGAACTGATGCCCAGCACAAACGCCGACGCGGTTACATATCCAGCGGATACCGTATGAACAAACTTGGCCTGCGCCGCGGGATTGAGCACCAGATCCACAAAACTGGTCATCTCCATACGCATGGTCACGTAGGAGAACTCCGCACCTACCGGGTTCTGCATCCAGCCATTAGCGATCAAGATCCAGACCGCGGAGAGGTTGGAGCCGATTGCGGTGAGGTAGGTAACCACCAGATGTTGACGCTTCGACAGTTTGTCCCAGCCGAAGAAAAAGAGGCCGATAAAGGTGGACTCTAGAAAAAACGCCATCAGCCCTTCAATTGCCAGCGGCGCCCCGAAAATATCGCCGACATAGTGAGAGTAGTAGGCCCAGTTGGTCCCGAATTCAAACTCCATGGTGATGCCGGTAGTGACGCCGAGAGCGAAGTTGATGCCAAACAACTTACCCCAGAACTTAACCATATCCTTGTAGATCTTCTTCCCGGTCATCACGTAGGTGGTCTCCATGATGGCCAGGATGAAGGTAAGCCCCAGCGTCAATGGGACAAACAGAAAATGATAGAACGCGGTAACAGCGAACTGTAACCGCGACAAATCAACTACTTCTTCTGTAATCATCGTTAGCTCTCTTTAATTTACTTCAGTGAAACATTGTCTATTCAGACTCATGGGAATTTGCTATTTCCAGGGGCCGCCGCAGCACCGCCTGCGTAACCTGCGCCGGGTCCATGCCATCGATCATTGATGGAATCACAGGTTCGCGATAAAACGCGTACCAGATGGCGGTCAAGGCGCACAGTTTGACCACCAGCAGCAGGGCAATCTCCCTGGCCAGTGGTTTCTGTTTACGGAGTACTGCCGTCACCCGATCACCCGACGAGAAATAGAAACACCCGCATCAGCGCTCTCCAGCGCAATGGCAGTGTTCATGCTGATGATGGTGGTGGTGATTGCACGCCAGTGGACTGGGCGGCTTGATCTGATTGTTGGCAAGATCGGTGATCGCCTGGAGAGGATCTCTCTCGCTGGTCAATACCACGCGAACCCCCCGCAGGTTAAGCCGTTGCACAAACCCCGCGCCCGCGCTGCCAGTGATCAGGATATCCATCTGGTCCAGAGGATGTGCGTCACCGCTGCCTCGAAACTCGTGGATGGTCATTACGCGATCCAGGTCGAGACGGCCTGTTTCGATCACCTCTCCGTCGGGGTTCACTTCGTATACAAGAAACCGGCGCGCCTTGCCCGCGTGGGGGGTGACGGTTTGGAAATTCTGGCTGGTTACTGCGATTTTCATAAAAAACCTTTCTAAAACTGCAAAAACAAAACAAATCTGTCTTGGATGGCATATGCGCTCACATCAACATCAATATTGCAGCTTGCATGCCAGATATCTAATTCAACTAATAATCAATAAGTTACTTCATTTTTCGCTCTTTTCGCAGTGCATTAGAGGTTTCACATATATGCCATTTAAGGCAGTATTAGCGGAATAACTGCTTTATTTGACACAACGAGGCGCCACTCATGCCGACTTCCCCGGCCCAGTCCCTGCCCGACATCATCCAGCTGTTAGAGGCACTCCCCGAACCCAAGGTCCTGCTGGGACCCGATTACCGAATTGCGGCGGTTAATGAGGCCTACCGCCGTCAGTTCGGAGTGGATGACCGTGTGCGTGGCCGCTTCTGTTATGAGGTCTCCCACCACTACGACACGCCCTGCGACCAGGCCGGGGAAAGCTGTCCGCTACGCGACTGCATGTACTCTGGAGAGCCGCGCCGGGTACTGCATGTGCACCACACCCCGGCCGGCCCGGAACATGTGGAGGTTGTGATCGCGCCAGTGGCGGGAGAGGAAGGCAACACCTTCTACCTGGAGACCATGCGCATACTGCGCCATGCCCGGCTGGGCACCAAAGACCGGGAGCTGGTGGGTTTCGCCCGGCCCTTTGTCCGCATGCTGGAACTGGCGCAGCGCGTCTCGTCCAGGGATGCCTCGGTGCTGCTGCTTGGCGAGTCAGGAACGGGTAAGGAACTGGTAGCCCACGCCATTCACGACATGAGTCCCTATGCAGATGCACCCTTCGTGGCGGTGGACTGTTCCAGCCTCACGGAAACCCTGTTCGAGAGTGAACTGTTCGGTCATGAACGCGGCGCATTCACCGGCGCCCTGTCGCGCAAGATCGGTCTGGTGGAGGCGGCGGAAGGGGGTACGCTGTTTCTGGATGAGGTGGGCGACATCCCTCTGCCGCTACAGGTTAAGTTGTTGCGGCTGCTGGAGACAGGAACCTACCGCCGCGTGGGCGGCGTGGAACCCCTCCGTGCCAACTTCCGCGTCATTGCCGCCACTCATCGCAATCTTGGCGAGATGGTGGAGGCAGGCACATTCCGCCAGGACCTCTACTACCGCATTAACGTATTCCCCATCACCTTGCCCGCCCTACGGGAACGACTGAAGGATCTGCCGAAACTCATTGAGCAACTGCTCACCCGAATCGAATCCGACCGGACCATAACCCTAAACCGCGAGGCGCTATCACTGCTTGCGACACACGACTTCCCGGGCAATGTGCGAGAACTCCGTAATATTCTGGAGCGCGCCCTGGTGTTGGCGGACGGCGACCTGCTCAAGCCCGAACATTTCCCCGATCTTCAGGACGGTCCTCAGGTTGCGGAATCGCTGGACATGGAGTTCAGTAGCATCATCCCGCTGGAACAACTGGAGCGGTATTACCTGGAGTGGGCGGTCACCAACTTTCCCGGCGACCGGCACTCTCTGGCGGCGAAACTCGGCGTGAGTGAGCGTACGCTCTATCGGAAACTGCGTGAATCAAACAAAAACGAAGGGTAGGGCACTGCCCTACCCTTCGGTATCATCGTTGCCTCTTATCACTAAACAGATCGCCGCCTGGTGGCGACAACCACCTGAAATAATCGGCCGCCCCACAGGTAGAGGCCCAGCCCGCTGATAATGACCGCGGTCCCGATCCAGACATTGATGCCCGCCTGCTCTCCGTTCAATGCCTGTCCCAGCAACAGCGCCAGCACTGGGGTGATCAGTGTAATCAGCCCAATCAAGGTTGCAGACACCCGCTTCAATACATAGAAGTAGAGGTTGAAACCCAGCACGGTGCCGATCACCGCCAGATAAAGAATAGCCCCTATCGTATGCTGCGGCAGATGTTCCGGCGCCTCGGCGCCAAACAGCAGCCAGCAGACAATATAGAGCGGTACGGCAAGCGCCAGCGCACCGCAATTGAGCGCCAACGGATGTATGTGGGCCCCGATACGCTTGACCCACACCGAGCTCAGGGAGTGGAACGTCACCGACGCCAGCACACCTGCCACGCCTAGAGCATTGATCGCGCCGCTTGCGCCATCGGGCAGAAATATTTCTCCCAGCCCTCCCACAGCCAACAACAGACCGAGGATCTTGGAAGGCCGGAAGAACGGCTCGTCCAGCCACAGGGCGGCAAAGACCCCGATCACCATGGGCGTGAGGCCATACAACACCGAAATCAGGCCCGAGGGGATAAATTGCGCCGCCCAGTAGACGCTCATCATGGCGCCGAACATACCCAACCCGGCGAAGGCGTAGCTCTTCAGCGCATCGCGGTCCCAGCGCATGGGGATACGGAACAGCACCAGCAGCAGCAAACAGAACACGAAACCGATAGACATACGTGAACTGACCGCCAGCATGAAATCACTGCCGTCGTTGCTCCACTTGATCGCCAGCGGCGTAGTTGCCCAGATCAAGACGATTCCCAAATAGGCGGCGGGGACCGACATTTTTCCTCTCCTTTACTCTCCGATAAAAAACAAAAAGGCCGCGAAGTGGGTGACTCCGCGGCCTTTGTGGGTTGAAAATTGATGAACTGATTAAGCTATAACTTTTCCCCCAAACGCCAGCGGGCCACCACGAATCGCCACAGGCTGACTCGTACCGGCTTGATTACCATGGATTTGGCGTGCAAACAGTTCATACGCTCGATAGTGCCTCTATTTACGTGCATCGGTCAAGGGCCGTGTAAAAAAAAACGTAACCACCTCATAATCCCATTGATATAAAGTGGTTATTGACAATTTTCTATCTGCCATTCCCCATCTTTCCCTACCATCCTGCATACTATGGTCTCGGCCAAAAGCAGCCACACCCTGGAGCAGACAACATCATGACCACCGACTCACGACTGGTGCACTTTCCGATCTCATTCTTCGCCATGGTCATGGGCATGGCGGGACTGACTATCGCCTGGGAGAAGGCGCACCACACCCTGCACCTGAACATTCAACGGGATGGTCCGCGGGCCCTGTTCACGCTGGCCCTGTTTCCTT
>JBNKPL010000023.1:12002-26361 GCA_050295355.1 Sedimenticolaceae bacterium | reverse complement strand
TCAGGGCGGGCAGGGAGACCAGCAGCGACGCCCCCAGGGTAAGGCCGAACAGAAACCGCGAGGACGGAAGGTCCTGCGGTTTGCCCCGCAACAGGCAGATATCCATGAACAGTTGCAACAGTCGCAGCACGGGCGAGTCCTTAACAGCTTCTAACAACGATAGGGCATCATACCGCCAGACGTGGAATGGAAAAACCACACCGCCGCCGCAAATGATATCCTCTGTTCTCAAACCAATAACTGAGAATACGCATGCAGGAACTCCATATCGACTCCGCGGACGCTCTGTCCGAACTTTGCCGTCAGTTTCAGGACAGCGAATGGCTCGCGCTGGATACCGAATTCATGCGCGAGAAGACCTACTACCCGCGCCTCTGCCTGCTGCAGCTTTGCAATGGCGAGATCGCCGCCAGCGTGGACCCGCAGGCCATTAGCGACCTCTCGCCGCTGCGGGAGTTGCTGATGAACAGCGCCGTGGTCAAGGTGTTCCACGCCGGACGTCAGGACCTGGAGATCTTTTATCACCTGTGGGGCGAACTGCCCGCACCGCTGTTTGATACCCAACTGGCCGCCACCCTGCTGGGGCTGGGGGACCAGATCGGCTACGGCAATCTGGTAGAGAAGCTGCTCGGCCACCAACTGGAGAAGGGCCACGCCCGCACCGACTGGTCGCGCCGCCCGCTGGAACCCGAGCAGTTGCGCTACGCCCTGGATGACGTGATCTATCTGGGCGAGCTCTATCTGAAGCTTACCCTGCAACTGAAGAGCGCGGGGCGCGCCGAGTGGCTGGAGGAGGATTTCCGCGAGCTGGCCGCCCCTGCCACCTACGCCATCGACCCCGACGGGATGTGGAAACGGCTCAAGGGACGGCAACGCCTGAAGGGCGCGCAGTTGGCCGTGCTGCAAGCATTGGCCGCCTGGCGCGAAATCGAGGCGGAAAGGGCGGACCGGCCCCGGCGCTGGCTGTTGAAGGATGAGGTGCTGCTGGATCTGGCGCGCCGACAACCGCGCGACCTGAAGAGCCTGGAGAAGATTCGCGGCCTGGAGGCGGGCACGGTGAAGCGTTCAGGCGACGCCCTGCTGCAACGGATCGAAACCGCGAAACAGCTGCCGAAGGAGCAGTGGCCCCAGGAGGAGAACAACCACAAACGCCTGACCACCAACCAGGAGGCCCAGGCCGATCTGCTGATGGCCTGTCTGCGGCTGCTGGCGGAGCAGGGGGAGATCACCCCCGCCGCCATCGCCAGCCGCCGCGACCTGGAGCGCCTCGCCTCGGGTGAGCGGGAACTGGAACTGCTGCACGGCTGGCGCAAAAGCCTGGCGGGGGATGCGCTGGTGGCGGTTCTGGAGGGACGGCTTACGCCTGAGGTAGCGGATGGGAAGCTGCGGATCGTAGAACCCTAACCGAACTCGCTTTGGTAGGAGATGGCTGCCAAAGGGACCGCAGGAAATCCTAGGCCGGACGGATACGGAAGGAGGCGTATCCCCACAACAGCCCGGCGATCCCGGCCAGCAGGCTGAAGAAATCACGATAGCGGATGGTCAGCCAGATCACCTGGGAGCGGACCGGCTTTGCGCCCTCCCCTTCGGCTGGAAGCTCGCGCACCATCCAGCCCCGGCACTCCGGCCCGCAGCGCACCTGAAGCCAGGCTTTCCCGCCCTGCTCCCTGGCGTCTTCGATGGGCAGGATCTGCCGCCACGGCAGGGCCGCCAGGGGTTCTCCGCTCTCATTCGCCCGCGGATAGATGGGCAACGCCCGGTCCAGCGCCTCCACAAAGGAAACTTCACTGCCATGGATCTCCCGCTGTAGCTGTTCCGCGGTCTCATCCGGCAATAGGCCGGTCAGCAGATAACAGGCGAGAAAGGCGATGGAGAAACCGGCGCCGCCGCGGATCATGCGGAAGAACCAGGCCACCAGCGGGGTCCAGTAGAAGAGCAGCCAACCGAGGCCGCTCAGCGCCCCGAGCACGGCGGGGCCGGTAATAAACAGCGGCGGCAGTTCCAGATTGAGGGCCGCCAGTTCCGGGCGCATGGCCATGGGAAAGCGCAGGTACTGGAAGCAGAAGAAGGCAAACGCCGCCAGGATCAGGAACACCCCGGTCAGCATGAACTTGCGCTGCTTGCGGACCAGTTCCAGCGGCGTCTCTTCCCGCAGCTTGTCGATCAGACTGGGGTGCTGCTGCCAGTCGCAACTGAACAGGGTGACGCTCTTCTGCATCCCCTTCAGCACATAGCGCCCTTCGCGGCGCAGATTGTAGGCCTTGCGGCTGAGGCCGCGCACGGTATCGCGGGAGACGCAGATGCCGTCCCCCTCCGCATAGTCGTTGATGCGCGAGGCGATGTTCACCACCCGCCCGAACACGTCGCCCTGCTCCACCAGCGCCTTGCCCGTGTGCAGACCGATGCGGATGCTGGGGAGATTCTCATCCTGGTTCTCGCGGTAGTTCTTCAGCATCTGCTGGATACTGATCGCCGCGGAGAGGGCGCTCTTCGGCGAGCGGAAGGAGGCCATCACCGAGTCGCCCACGTGCTTGATCACCTTGCCGCCGAAACGCTTGATAATGGGCGAGATCAGGCGGTTATGGATATCGATCATGAGCCGTCCCTGCAGATCGCCCCGGCTCTCCCAGTACTGGGTGGAACCCACCACATCGGTAAACATGATGGTGATCCGCTTTCGGGAACGGCGGATCTGGCGGACGATAAAGCGGTTGAGACGCTCCTCTTTGGGGTCGTTATCGCCCACTGGTCTCGCCCTTGCGGAAAGAATCCAGCCACGCCCCGCTCAGCAGCCAGCTGAACAGGTAGGTGCCCACCAGCACCAGGGCGAAAACAATGGCGATATCCGTGGGACTGCCGTCGAGGGAGAAGGCGGGGACATAACCGAAAATAAAGGGCGCCAGATAGAGGAACTTGGCGAACTTAAAGGCCGAGAACGCGGTACGCCACATGTTGGCCTTGGCGATGGTGGCCCCGGCAAAGGCGGCGATGCAGACCGGCGGGGTGATATTGGAGTCCTGGGACAACCAGTAGACGATCATGTGGGCGGCGATGGGGTTCACCCCGAGATGGGTCAGCGCGGGCACCGCCACCACGGCGGTGATCAGGTAGGCGGCGGTGACCGGCACCCCCATACCAAGGATCAGGGAGGCCAGGGCGATGAGCAGGATGGTAAGAAACAGCCTGCCGTCCGCCAGTTCAATGACGATATCGGCGAAGGTGAGCACCAGACCGCTGTAGGTCAGCACGCCGATAATGATGCCGATAACCCCCACCGTGGCCCCGATCTTGAGGCTGCTTTCGGCGCCGTCGCGGGCGGCGTGGGCAAACTCGCGCAGACCGATGCGGGTATCCTTGCGGAACCAGCTGACGATGATGCTGGTGACGATGCCGAGGATGGCCGCGTAACCGGGCGAGTAGCCCAGCAGCATCAGGATGGTGATAACCACCAGCGGCAGGGTGTAAAACCACTCCCGCTTGAGGATCTCGCGGGCGCTCTCCTTGCTCTTTTCACCGACGATGTTGTGGCGCTTGGCCTCGTAGTGAACCATGACGAAGACGCTGAAGAAGTACATCAAGGCCGGAAAGACCGCCACCAGCATAATCTGGGAGTAGGGTACGCCGGTCAGTTCCGCCATGATGAATCCGCCCGCGCCCATGATGGGTGGCATGAACATGCCGCCGATGGAGGCCGCCGGTTCGATACCGCCCGCCACATGGGGCTGGAATCCCGCCCGCTTCATCATGTGGATAGTGAAGGAGCCCGTGGAGACGGTATTGGCGATGGCGCTGCCGGAGATGGAGCCGAACAGGCCGCTGGCGATCACCGCCACCTTGGCCGGGCCGCCGATCTTGTGGCCCACGGCGGCCAGGGGGAAATCGATAAAGAAGCGCTCCGCGCCGCTCGCCTTGAGAAAGGCGCCGAAGATCACGAACAGCAGGATATAGGTGGCCAGCACATTGGCCATGATGCCGAACACGCCGTCGCTCTTGTAGAAGATGCTGGTGCAGAGATCGGGGAAGGTATCCCCCGCGTGGGAGATCAGTTCCGGGGCATACTCTCCATAGACGCCGTACAGCAGCATGAGGGTGCCGATGACGATAAAGATGTTCCCCACCACCCGGCGCGCCACCTCCATGCCCACCAGCACCCCCACCATGGCGACGGCCTGATCCAGCTCCGTTTCCGCGCCCGCCCGATACGCGATCACTTCGAAATTCAGAATCCAGTAACCGAGGGAGACTGCCGATGCGAGAATCAGCAAGTAATCGATGGCGCGGCCGATTTTGCTCCTGGATTGATAGAGCAGGAACACCAGCACATAGGTAATCACCACATAGATGCCGCGGTGATACTGGGTGGCCGCCGGCTCCAGCACCGCGGAGTAGGAGTAGAACAGCACCAGTACCAGGGCCATGGCGTCGAACAGCCACTGTTCCCATTTGCGCAATGCGTCGAAGGTAGCCATTTATACGTTTTCGAAAATCAGACCATAAAAAAGGGAGGGGCTTTGAGCCCCTCCCTTTGCCTTGAAATTCCAGATTACTCCATCATCCCTTTCTCTTTCCAGAATCGCACCGCTCCCGGATGCCAGGGGGTCACCACGCCCTGGGTGCCCGTTTCCAGGGCCATATCCTTGAAGGTCTTCTTCTGCTCTTTCATATGAGCCAGACCCTCATCGGTATAGATGGCGGACAGCATATCGTAGACCAGCTGCTCCGGCACATCGGCGTTGGCCACCCAGAGGGCGGAGTCCTGGAAGGAGGGGGTATCCACATCCACGCCGCGATAGGTCCCGGCGGGGACCGCCAGCTTGGAGAAGTAGGGATACTTCTCATAGAAGCCGCTCTCGGTGGCGTCCTTACCCAGGTCCACCAGCTCGATATCGTTGGTCTGGGCGGCCATGATCACGGCGCCGCTGGGGAAGGCGGTGAAAAGCCAGAAGGCGTCGAGCTGATTGTTGCCGAAGGCGGCCGCGGCGTCGTTATAGCCCATGGCATTGCGCTCGATCTTGTCCCAGATCCCCATGTGGGTGAAGAACAGTTCACAGTTGGCGAAGGCGCCGGACCCGGCGTTACCCACACCCACCTTTTTGCCCACCAGATCCTTGCTGCTCTTGATGCCGGAGCCCTTGCGCACCACCAGTTGGGCCGGGGCGCCGTAGAGCCAGGCCACCGCCATGACATTCTCGTATTTATTGGCGTCGTTCTTCAGCAGGCCGTTACGGCCCAGATAGACGTGCCCGGAATAGACCACCCCGAAGTGGGATTTACCCTTGTCCACCTTGCGCAGGTTCTCCACCGAGCCGGCCGAGGACTGGGCCTGTACGTTGTAGCCCTCTAGATTCTTGATGGGGTCGTAGACCTGGATGGCGTTTGCCACCACCTGAAAGGTGCCGCCCGCGGGGCCGCCGCCGAAAACGATCCGCTTCTTGGCGGCGAACACCGCCGTGGATGTGGCCAGGGATGTTACCAACAGTGCAAGGATGCCGATCGAGAGAAATCTGCGCTTCTTATTCATGGGGACTACCTCCGGTTCTCGGTTATGGTCTGTTACTTACCTCCAAAGCAGTCTCCCCATCATGGATCGTTTTTTTATGGATGTCCATGGAGGACAAGAGGCTGATTAAAGGGATAATATACAATTTTTCCAAAGCGCCAGAGCATGCCGAGACCGCCTTACAGAACCCTCCTGATCCTGCTCCTGCTGACCGGGATGCTGGTGAATACGGCTCCCGGCTGGGCAACGGAGCCCTGGAAGCCGCTGGCCAAAGGCCTGGAGATCGCGGAGTTCGAGCTTAAACTTCCGCTGCCCGCGGGCGACAGCCGCATCACCATCCTGCGCATCAATCCCAGGCACTGGAATCTGAAAATCCTGACCAGCAAGGAGTTCGCCTACAAGAGCGGCCTGTCGGTAAGGGAGTGGGCGCGGCTGCACGGGCTTACGGCGGTGATCAACGCCGGGCTGTTTCTCACCGACCACGCCACTCATGCGGGTTATATGAAAACCCCGGCCACCACCCACAGCGGGCGCACGAACAGTTATCAGTCCCTTGCCCTGTTCGCGCCAGAAGACGCAACACTGCCGCCCTTCCGCATTCTGGATCTGGACGAGGAAGAACAAAAGATCCCGGAACTTGCCCAGCCCTACCGCTATGCCCTGCAGAACCTGCGGCTCATCAAGCATCCCGCCGTCAACCGCTGGAAACCCCAGGCCCGCAGCTGGAGCGAAGCGGCCCTGGGCGAGGATAGCGAGGGCCGCGTCCTGTTCATCTACTGCCAGGACCCGGTCTCCATGCACCAGTTCAACCAGGCGCTGCTGTCACTGGATATCGGCGTGGTGGCGGCCCAACATCTGGAGGGGGGACGCCAGGCGCAGATGTACGTGCGCCACGGCGACTATGAAAAGTCCTTTTCCGGCAACACCGAGGTAAGCCTGATCGAAAAGGATCTGGGCATCAGCGGCTGGCCTATTCCCAACGTCATCGGCATCGTCCCCGCTGACCCGCCTCCCCCCGCAAAAGCAGAGAACCCCATCCCCACCGACAAGGTCACTGAATAGGCGGTATCACCCGGTTGCAGCCGTTGTCCCTGGCCATATAGAGCCGCTCTTTATCCGCGGGAAGGCTAGGGCCTGTTAACACTAATACTCCTTTTTCAGCAGCGCCAGTTCCTTACTGATCTCCACCGCGCTGAGGTTCTCGAAGTCCTCCCGATTGAAGGTGGTGACGCCCCCGCACAGTTCATACCAGGCGAAGCCCTCGGTCCAGCTGGAGTGGCTGTAACTGCCCTGCTGGTTTCTGGGGATGCAGTAGAGTTGGCCCGGACGGGCCAGCAGATTGTAGTTGGTCCCCCGGCCGTGCAGTTCCTCAATGAAGCGCCAGGCGCCGCTTAAAGAGGAGAAGCGGTAGCAGTCCACGGGATAGAACAGATCCCCGCCGTTGTGCTCCCAGATATCCGCCGTCACGGGAAGCGGCTCATCCCGCACCGACATCTGGAAGTGGAGGTGATTGACCGAGGCGTTGGCGCCGTAACTGTTATAGGCGAAGGCGATACCGGGCACGGTGCGACCCATGTTTTCCGTGATCTTCCACAGGTACTCCAGCCACAGGCGGTCGAGCAGTTGCGGCCACCCCAGCATGCGTTCCGGCACCAGCAGGCCATGCAGGGGCACAAAGGGGTATTTGTTATAGAACAGGGAGGAGGTCCTGCCCCCCACCTCTCCTTCCCACAGAATCTCCTTACGCAAAAACTGCTTATTGAAGTGAAACCCGTTCTTGTCGAAGGGCAGGCTGATGCCGTTGATCTCGGTGTTGCTGATACGGGCGGGGCGAAAGGCGCGCATCTGATTGAACTGCACCTCCCAGATGCCCACCTGGCGGTACTCCGGCGGATGAATATTCTCAAACCCCAGCTGAATCAGCCGCCGGAACACCTCCAAATCGTCATCCGGGATATTGGGATCGCACCCTTCGGCGCTGGCCGAGCACTGCTCAATCTCCAGCGCCAGTTGGTCGAATTTCTCCTTCAGCGCCGGACCCAGGTGTTCGAATATCCCCTGATCGAACACCGCATTGGCCAACACCAGGATAAACACCCCCAGTTCGCCGTGCTCCTGCAACAGCTCGCGCAGACCTTGCTCGAAGGTCTCGCACAGGTGTTCATGGGAGGTGAATGGATTTTGGTCTTCTATCATTTCCTGTCCGGACAGATTCCCGGGCGCCCCTCCCAAAGGATTTTAACTACAACAACCGCCATCGCCACCCCCTTTTCCCCGCAACAGGGAACGGCGCAGCGGCTTGATACCCGCCAGCAACAAGAGCAGCAGGCTCGCCCAGGCCAGCAGGGAAGGATGCTCTTGCAGCATATCCCCCTCCCCCATCATCCCGGCCAGGATATCCAGCCCGAAGGCCGCGATGGCCAGATCCAGGATGGTCCCGAGCAGGATGCTCACGCCAGCGACCCCCACAAGATAGGCGATCAGGGCCCGCTGACCCAGCTCTTTGCGCACCAGGGCCACACTGCCGAGATTGCTGGCCGGACCCGCCAGCAGAAAAACCAGCACGGTGCCAGGCGAGATGCCCGCATAGAGCATGGCGTGGGCCAGCGGGGTGCTGGCGGTGGCGCACACATACATGGGCACCGAGATCGCCAGGATCAGCAGCATGGCGAGGGGGCCGCTGCCCCACTCCGCAAGCAGATCGGGCGGGGCCAGGGTGACCACCACGCCCGCCAGGGCGATGCCCACCGCGAGCCAGAGGGCGAGATCATCCAACAGGTCGGTGAAGGCGTAGCGCAGGCCGCTGAAGGTGCGCACCAGGAATCCCTGTTCCGGCTCCTCCTTCGCCGCCTCTCCGCAGCAGCTGTGGCAGGTATCGGAGTGACAGGGCGGTTCCGTTGTCCCGGGAACGGATGGCGTCTCCTGCTCTTCCGTCTCCGTACGCCCCACCAGCAGACCCGCGGTCACCGCCGACAGAATGGAGGCCAGGGGGCGCAGCAGCGCCATGACCGGACCCAGCAACACCCAGGAGAGCGCTACGGAGTCCACCCCGGTCTCCGGGGTGGCGATCAGAAACGAGGTGGTGGAGGCGCGGGAGGCGCCGGAGCGGCGCAGGGAGAAGGCGGCCGGCAGAGTGCCGCAGGAGCAGAGCGGCAGCGGGGCGCCGATCAGGGCGGCGCGGAACACCGGGCCGGGGCCACTGCCGCCCAACGCCTTGCCCACCAGCTTCATGGGCAGCCAGGCATGGATCAGGCCGGCGGCCACCAGACCCAGCAGCAGCCAGGGGGCCGATACCAGGGCCATCATGAGGATGTTTTCGAGCAGCTCAATCATGGATCGGATTTTTTACCCTTCTCATCGGGCTCGGGCACCGGGTCCACACCGCCCTCATGAAAGGGGTGGCAGCGGGAGATACGCTTGATACCGAGCCACAGCCCGCGCAGGGCGCCATGTTTTTCAATCGCCTCCTGGGTGTACTCGGAACAGGTGGGATAGTAACGGCAGTTGTTTCCGAGCAGGGGGCTGATCAGATAACTGTAGCCTTTCACCAACAGGATCAGGATCTTTTTCATCGGTCTTTCACGGTAAAAATCGGCGCCATTCCCGAATCTCGCAGAGTGGGATGGTATGCTACCACACCCCGGTTGCACCGCCCTTTGCGGCCGGAAAGCCGAAGAATCACTATATAGGCCTGATTGACCCGGAAAAACTCATGAGTAACGGTGTTTTGATCCTCGCTCCCGGAGATCCCGCGAGCCGCCTGCCCACCCGCGAACAGCTGGTTCATGCGCTAGGGGATATCGGCCTGCTGGGCGCGCCCCTGGCCGGGCAGGATGACACCTACCTGGCCGGCGAGCGGTTTCTGCAACTGATCACGTTTATGGGCTGCTCCCCCCATGTACGGCTGGAGCCGCCAGTGGACGGCGCGGACGCTTTTTGTCACCTGGCCCTGCTCGGCCCCTACGACCGGCCGCGGCTGCTCCACGGCCGGAACACCCGCCCGCCCCGCTGCCCCCGATGCAAGACGGCCATCACCAACTGGCGGGAGTTTGTGGATGCCGACACCATCACCTGCAGCCACTGTGGTGCGACCTGCTCCATGGCGCAGCTGGAGTGGCGCAGAAACGCCGGCTATGGCCGCCTGTTCATTGAGATACGCAACATTTTTCCCGGCGAGGCGGTGCCGGTGGATGAGTTGATGAACCGCCTGCGGGAAACAGGCGGCGGGGAGTGGGGCTACTTCTATCTGCAGAAATAAGGAGGGAGCCGGCCGCTCAATCCGCTGATACGCCGGCCTCTTGCAGGGCGGGAGCCACCACACAGCGGTTCTTGCCCGCGCCCTTCGCTTTGTAGAGCGCCTCATCGGCGCGCTTGAACACCTCTTTGGGCGTATCCTCTCCCTCGAACTCGCTCAGTCCGCAGGAGATGGTGACCTTGACCGGCTTGCCCTCGGTGTGGAAACGGGACCTCTCCACCGCCGTGCGGATCACCTCCGCCACCTCCAGCACCTCCTCCATGCGCGAGCCGATAAAGAGCATGACGAACTCCTCGCCGCCGTAACGGGCCACGTAGTCGGTCTTGCGCAGGCGCTGTTTCAACAGTTGGCCCACCACATACAGGGCCTTGTCTCCCGCCTGATGTCCGAAACGGTCGTTGATCTGTTTGAAATCGTCCAGGTCCCAAACCGACATCACCAGCGGGCTCTGGTAGCGCTGCCAGCGGGAGAACTCTTCCGCCAGCCGCTCTTCGTAGGCCTTGCGGTTGGGCAGGCCGGTCACCGCATCGATGGTGGAGTGGGCATGCACCTCCAGGATCTTCTGCCGCAGGACGCCGGTCTCCTGCTCCGCCTCCAGCAGTTTTTGCCGCAACCTTTGCTCGTTCTGCTGGGCGATTTCGAAACGCTTCTCCGCCGTCTTCAGGTGCTGATCCATATGCACCCGGATGGTGTCGATATAACCCGCCACCTCCAGCTGCAGCACTTGCAGATCATCCGCCCCGCTGACGCTGCGCTCGATCTGGCCCACGTTCTTGCTCACCACCTGGTTGAGATCGATCCCGCTCTGCAGGGAGGCCTTCTGCAGCGCCTGCCCATCGAGCACGAACTTGTCCAGCTCTTTCAGGCGTGAGGTGAGATCGGCCAGGAAGAACTCCGTGGCCTTCATCTCCGACTCCAGATCGCCGAGGATGGCGGAGACGATCTTGCTCAGGTCCTCCACCACCGCCTCCACGACGCCAGGATCCGAGCTCTCTTTCAGCCGGCTCTCCATGGCGGCGATATCCTGTTTGAACTGCAGCGGCCAGTTCAGCCCGGCCAACAGGGTCAGCAGGCGGCGGATGGAGCCGTCCCCTTCCCTCCGGTCCCGGCCCAGGAGCCGCCCCAGCAGCCCGCCGCCCTCCGTCTCTTCGGCAGCCGATTCTTTCGTGCTTAACCCGCTCTTGGCCAGCAGCTCCACCAGCTCGTCCAGCTTTTCGTCAGTGGCGGACTCCGGCTCGGCCTGCAACTCGCGGCCGATGCGTTTCAGACGGCCGGCATCCCGGCCGCTCAGGTGGGTGTGATCAAGCAGGCGTTGAAACAGGTTATCCCCCGGGATCTTCGTCTCCTGGGCGGGAGCCACTTTGTCGTCGTCGTGGGCGCGCACCAGCGCCTCGGAATAGGAGGAGAGCTTGTCGTTGAAGTCGCGGACCTTTTTGGAGCCCTTGCGCACCAGGTCACGCAACCTGTTCAGGTGGGGGTCGAGCTGCGGATCCAGCCCGCTGGTGGCGAGGGCCAGGCGCACGATGGCGCGGCACAGCTGCTGCTCCATCTCATCGGCCGCGGCTGCCGCTTCTTCCTGTTTGCGCGTCAGGTCCAGGTATTTGGTTTTCCAGTCGCCTTCCGTCACAGCAGCACCTAAGCAGCCAAGTTAATACTCCGCGGGATCAGCACATCAATCCCGATGGGCAGGTGGTCCGACAACGGGTAGTCCACCACCCGCGGATTCTCGATCTTGAGAGACTCGGACACCAGGATATGGTCGATTTTACGCATGGGACGCCAACTGGGAAAGGTGCTTTTCTCGCACGAGGGCTCCTGCAGCCCCACCCGGTCCATCAGGGTGCGCATCTCCGGGGATTCGCAGCTGCAGTTCAGATCCCCCATCACCACGGCGTGACGGTGCTCCTGCAACTGCTCCCCGATGTAGCGCACCTGGCGCATGCGCGCCCGGCGCCCCAGGGCAAGGTGCATAATGCAGACCACAAGCTCCTTCTCCTCACCGAAATGGGCAAAGATGGCGCCGCGCCCCGGCAGGCCCGGCAGCTTGAATTCACGGACCTCTTTCGGCCGCTGGCGGCTCAACAGGCCGTTGCTGTGCTGGGCCAGCTTACCCAGGTTGCGGTTGGTCTGGCGGTACCAGTAGGGGAATCCGGCCCGATTGGCCAGGTACTCGGTCTGATCCACAAAGCCGCTGCGCAGGCTGCCGGAATCCACCTCCTGCAGACCCACCAGGTCGTATTCTCCCAGCAGGGCGGCGATACGATTAAGATTGAGCAGGCGCTCACGGTGGGGAAGCACATGCTTCCAGCTCTGGGTTACATACTGGCGGTAGTGTTGGGTGTCCACCCCCGCCTGGATGTTGTAGCTCAGAAACCGCAGGCGCTGATATGATTCCCCCGGCATTTCCCCCGCCCCAATTTACTTTTTGGCCTGGGCCGTCTTTTGCTCCCGCTCTTTCCCGATCAGGTAATCCATCACCTGGATGGTGTTCGCCGCCCCCTGACCACTGATCAGGTACTTGCCGTCCACGCCCACCGACGGTACGGCCCGTACGTCATAGCGTTTGGCCAGCACGGCGGCCCGCCGCGCGTTGCTCTGCACGGCAAAAGAGCCCATGGCCTTGCGAAATTCATCCACGTCGATCCCCTGCCCGGCCAGAAAGGACTCCATCTCCTCCTGGGTCGCCAGGCGGTTGTGCTCCTCATGCATGGCGTGAAAGATCTTGTCGTGAATCCGGTCCGGCGCCCCCATCAGTTCCAGGGCGTAGAAGGTCTTGGCATGCAGTTCCACATTGGGGCGGTTCCACATGGCGGGGATCTTTACGAACTCTACATAGTCCGGTTTCCGCTGCTGCCATTTTTTAAGATGCGGCTCAAAATCGTAACAGTGACCGCAGCCATACCAGAAGAACTCCAGCACCAGCACTTTTTCGCCCGATGCCCCCGGTTGTTCCGGCACCACGGAGGAGTAGTGGACCTCCTCCTCGAAAGCCGGCGCCGCCGCCAAGGTCAGGGGCAGCAGAAACAGGGCAAGCAGTGTCGACACCTTCTTCATATTTATCCTCATGAACAACGCACGGCCTCAAGTTGAGTGAAAGAGTATAACCCGAAACGGGCGGCTATCCATTTCTGACCTGCACGAGCACACATGGTTCAGGGGCCATTTTTCTTGCGGACAAACAAAAAGGGCGGCCAATCGGCCGCCCTCCGTGTCTCATCCGGCGCGGGACCGGGGTGGGGATCAGTGCAGACCCTGAACGTACTGGGCCACCGCCGCGATCTCTTGATCGGTCATCTTGTCGGCCACGCCCTGCATCATGCGCTGGGGATCGTTGGTCCGCTTGCCGTCACGAAAATCCTTCAGCGCCTTCTCCACATAGGCGGCATGCTGGCCGGCAATGCGCGGGAAATTGGCGGAGGGATTACCGTCACCCGCCGGGCCGTGACAGGCCATGCAGGCGGCGATGCCGCGATTGCCGTCGCCAGCGCGATAGAGCTGCTCACCCAGCTTGACCGCTTTCGGGTCCGCGCTGCCGCCGTTCTGGGTCTGGGCCGAGAAAAAGGCCGCCAGGTCGTCGATATCCTGCTCACTCTGCAGGAGCTTGGCCTGGGTGGTCATCAGCGGATCGGCGCGCAGGTCGCCGCGGAAATCGGTCAGCTGTTTCTTGATGTAGCTGGCGTGCTGGCCGGCCAGTTTCGGCCACACAGGATTAACACTGTTGCCCGCGGGACCGTGGCAGGCGAGACAGGTTACCGATTTCGCTTTGCCCGCTTCCGCGTCTCCGGCCGCCTGAGCGCCGCTCACCGCCAACACCATCGCCATCGCCATCGAAACCGTTACTAGCCACTTGCTCATGCTAAAACCTGCTTTTATATGTATTTCAGCCCGCAACACCGCGGCGGACTGGTGAAAAAAGTCGTGCATGTATACCAGAATGGCCTCCGTCTGGTCAAATCAGATTGACTTCGGGGAGGGGTGCTGTTTTATTGCCGGACATGCGAATTTACATGCAAACCATACAGGCCCCGGAGCAGCCGCTGCGGTTCTACCAGCTGCAGATCCAGAAGGATCTTCTCGGCGGCTGGCTGCTGGTGCGCGAGTCCGGAATGCAGGGAACTAAGGGCCAGGTCAAGACCGAGCATTTCAGCCAGCGGGACGAGGCGGAGCGCCGCCTGATGCAGTTCCGCGACCAGCAGGCGAAGCGGGGTTACCGGGTGGTGTTCCGGGAAGGGGCCCAGCTGGACAGCGACTGACTCCGCCCCGGAGCCTCGATTCAGCCGAACAGGATGGATGCCCCCAGCAGCAGCGGGGTGATGATCGCTACCGCCACGTTGGCGCCCAGGTAGCGGGGCGCGCCGCCAATCTCCTTGCCGTATTTGACCGCGCCGTAATAGGCGTAGAACGCCAGCGGCATGGGCAGCAACGCGATCAGGCTCAGCGGGGGAAAGTAGCCGGCCGCGACGGCGCCCACGATGACCGCAATGGTGGCCAGAACAAACCCCCCATAGACCCAATTGCTGACGCGAATCCCGTAGGCGATGGGAAAATGGTTCCTTCCCACCTTGGTGTCGGCCTGAATATCCGGGTATTGGTTGAGCAACAGC
>JBNKPL010000023.1:0-11992 GCA_050295355.1 Sedimenticolaceae bacterium | reverse complement strand
TATTGACCAAAAAGAATGGGATCGCCGCCACGATCCAGGGCAGGGCGGTAAAGGTCCCTTGCAGCACATACTGGGTGCCCACCACCATGAGAAAGCCGAAACCGGCCCCCGGGGCGATCAGACACAGGTAGGGCTGGCGGTTGATCCAGTGGGTGTAGGTCACCACCAGCAATACCCCCGCGATACCGATGGGCACGATGCCCGACCCCTGCTTCCAGAGGAAAAACACACCAATTAGAAAGGTCGCCGCCGTGGACAGGAGGCCGACGGCGAAAACCGCCCGCTCAGATTCCGGGTGCCGCGGCAGGGCGCCGCTGCCGCCGCTGAAAGGGGTCCGCACCGTGGTCAGATCCAGCCCGCTTCGAAAATCGAAATATTCGTTCAGGGTATTGACGCCGATATGGGCCAACAACGCGCCCAGCAGGGCCAGCACGAGCAGATAAGGTTCCAGCTCCCCCTGGTTGACCACCACCGTACTCACCCCGGCAAATACGCACACCGGCGTCAGGATCAGAAAGGGGGGCCGCATGGACTGGACTACCGCGCTTATGTTCATCGAAAGGAATTTTCTCGTTTGTCTTTAGGGGCTAATGGTGGAAAAGCGAAAAGGCGCCGCCATAATCCCCGATTTGGTGTAAATCAGCACCCGCGCCTCCCACTCCATGACGGAACGGACACAGACCGGCAGCATCCCCGGCCCGGAGTAGCGCCCCGCCCCGGTGGCGTTGAGCTGCGGCCGGTTGAAACCCATCTCCATATCCACCCCGGCGAAGTCCACCTCCACCCGCTCCGCCTCCAGCCCCTCCAGGGCTACATTCAGGGTCAGGGGTTTCACCACCGGGATGGTTTCGGGCACGATGCCGAAGGTCACCTTGCCCCCCTGGGAAAACTCCACCGTACAGGGTCCGGCGCGCAGATCACAATCCGGATTCAAGGGGGCGGTAGCGGCGATTTCTGGAAACAGGATCGGCCACACCTTATAGACCGCGGCGGCGGTAAGGGCGGCGAACAGCAGGCCGGCGGCGACCCAAAGAGCTATTTTCAATCTCTCCACAAAGGCATCCTGATCGGTTTTTATTCTGACCATAGGATAACGCAATCCGGGAATAGAGGCGCAGTCTGAATCGCGGACAAAAAAAACGCCCCCCGGATATTCCGGGGGGCGTCTTTAGCGTACCGTCAAAGGCCTGGGCTTACTGAGTCAGCACCCACTTGGCCAGGGTAGCGGCTTCTTCAGGGGTGACCGCATTGGGCGGCATGGCCGGCACCAGAGTCTCCCAGTTGCCGTCACCACCCTTGAGGATTTTATCCGCCAGCATGGCTTCAGCGGCGGCATCACCCTTGTATTTGGCGGCCACGTCTTTGTACAGCGGGCCCATCTGCTGGGCGGGATCAGCCGCCGGGGCGTGACAGGCCATGCAGCCCTTGGCGGTCGCCAACGCTTCGTCGGCGGCAACGTTGCCGACAACACCCAGAGACAGCAGGGCGCTGCCCGCAATCATCGCAAAGGTCTTCATCTTCATTATGCGTTCCTCAATATCTAGCGAGTTAACTTTCCCCGGCGGCACGCAAACCGCCGGGCGGAAAAAACAGGTTCGGATCATACCATCGGGCAAAATGCTGACCTAGGCTAAATGTCAATTTTTTTACGGAAAAGTTCCCAAAAGGGTGAAATCAAGCCGCATCGCCCTGTTTTGGTGCCGCCATCCACTCCCGCAGCACCCGGTCATGCCCCGGAAGCGCCCTTTTCAGGCGCCGCTGAAAGCCCAAAAAGGAGGGAGGAGCGGAAAACCGGAACAGGTGGCTGCCGCAACTGCAGTCCGTGGCGCCAAAACCGTCAAAGGGTATCCGTGCGCCCCGCGAACCCTGCAACAGCCCGGCCCAGTCATGCTCCCGGCGCCGCGGGTCGTGACTGAACCAGATATCCCGTAGCGCACAGGCCGCCCGCAGGTAATCGATATGCCAGTGAGGACGCTTGGCGATCCGCCGGTGGTGCCGGCAGCGGGCCGCCACCCCGCCCGGACCGAAGGCGCTGCCCACATAGGCGTACCAGCCGGACTCCAGCATCAGTTCGCCCAGGCGGCCGGCCGTGATCCGGGCGCACCGCTCCGCTTCAAGAATCAGGATATAGGTGCCCGGTCGGTTGCCGGGTTCATTTGACTGGCTGACCATGCCCCGCCCAGCCTATCGCTACCGTCAATGCGCGCGGTCCGCCAGATGGGCGAAATAGAGGGCCAGACCCAGCAGGGCGATACCGCCGGCGAACTGCAGCAGCTCCAGCGGGGTTTCAAAGCTCATCCCCAGGGCGTGTTCGAAATAGCGCACGATGAGGATCATCAGCACCACCTTGGCCAGGCGGGCCTTGAGATCGTCCAGGCTGTGGATCAACAGCACCTGTGAACCGTTCTCCGCCTGTTCCGCCTGGTCGATCTTGCTGATGAACAGCTCGTACAGCCCGAGCCCGAATATGAGCAGGAAGGTGGCGAGCAGATAGCCGTCCACGATCTCCACCACATGGGTCACCGTCTCGCCGCGCAACGCCACGCGGGCGGCGCTATCCAGGGCGGGCGAGGCGTAGTGCAGCAGATGGGTGATCATATAAAAGGCGTCCACGGTCGCCATGTAGAACAGGGCAACCGCCCCGACAATCGACGCCACCACGGCCACCAGCACCACCAGGCGGCTCTGCCAAAGGACCCCTTCGAATAGTTTTTCCATGCGTATAGACCTAGGACCTGTTCACACTAATTGGATTGTCGGCGGCGGAAGGATATCACTTTTCCGGCCGGATCAGTCCCCATCCAGCAGCAGTTCACCCTCTTCATCCATCAGCGGCTGGGGGGCGGAGACGCCGTAGCCCTGGGCATAATCCACCCCGATGGCGCGCAGCTGCTCCAGGACGGCGCCGGTCTCCACGAATTCGGCGATGGTTTCCAGATTCATCACATGGCCGATCTGGTTGATCGCCTCCACCATGGCGCAATCGATGGGATCGTCCGCCAGATCACGCACAAAGGCGCCGTCGATCTTTAGATAATCCACAGGCAGGTTCTTCAGATAGGCGAAGGAGGAGAGCCCGCTGCCGAAGTCATCCAGCGAAAAGCTGCAACCCGCCTGTTTCAGGGTGCGCATGAAATAGTTGGCGGAGGAGAGATTGGCGATGGCCGCCGTTTCGGTGATCTCAAAACAGATCATCCTCTCCGGGATATTCAGCCGCAACAGTTCATTACCGATGAACTCCAGCGACGCCTCGTCACTGATGGTGCCGCCGGACAGATTGATGGAAAAGAGGACACGCTGCTGAATCAGCCTGTCCCGGTGCCGCTCAATCAGACTGAAGATCTTGCGGATCACCCAGCGATCAATGGCGGGCATGAGATTGAAGCGTTCGGCCGCGGGGATGAAGGCGCCGGGCGGGACCAGGTTACCCTCTTCATCCACCATCCGGATCAACACCTCAAGATGAATGTCATTCCCCCGGTGGCGGATCGGGACGATGGTCTGACCGTAGAGTACGAACCGGTCCTCATCCAGGGCGCTCTGGATCCGCGACACCCACTGCATCTCGCCCTGGCGCAGGGCGGCCTCACTGGCGTTGGGCTGGAACACCCGGACCTGGTTGCGTCCGGCGTCCTTGGCGGCGTAGCAGGCGGTATCGGCGGCGCTCATCACCATCTCCATGCGCTCGCTTTCCGCATTGACCACCACCAGGCCGATACTGACCCCGATAATAAAGGACTTCTCCCCCCAACCGAATCGGAACTCGTTGATCCCGTCACGGATATGTTTGGCGATGGCAAGCGCCTTCTCCTCGGGACAGGCCACCAGCAACACCCCGAATTCATCCCCGCCCAGGCGCGCCAGGGTGTCCGACTCCCGGATGTGCCCGGACAGCACCGAGGCCACCTGCCGCAGCAGTTCGTCCCCCGCCACATGGCCGCAGGTGTCATTGACGATCTTGAACTGATCGAGGTCCATGTAGAGCAGGCAATGCTCCTGCCGCTCCTGCCGGGCGGCCTCGATCAGCGCATCCAGCCGTTGGTCGAAGGTAGTGCGGTTAACCAGTCCGGTCAGGGGATCGTGACTGGCCTGCCAGCTGATCTGCGCCGCCATACGCCGCGCATGACTGACATCGCGGAACACCACCACCACCCCCTGCACCTCATTCCGCTCATCGCGGATCGGGGCGAAGGACTCCTCAATGGCGATCCCGATGCCGTCGCGGTGCAGCAGCACCAGTTCGTGCTCATCGCCGATCACCACTTCCCCGTTCTTGAGACAGCGATAGACCGGCTCGGTCACCGGGATACGGGAGTTCTCATCCACTACGTTGAACACCTCTTCCAGAGGCTTGTCCTTGGCCTGCTCCAGACGCCAGCCCGTGAGCTCCTCCGCCACCGAATTCAGGTAGGTGATGCGGTTTCTCAGATCCGTGGTGATCACCGCATCGGCGATGGAAGAGAGAATGGCCTGGGTATGCAACTCCCAGGTGTGGTGCTGCTCCATCACCGGTCGGACATCCAATACCTCCACCAGACAATAACGCTGCGGGGTATCCACCGGCTTGATCATGAAGAGATGGGGAAGGTTTTTTTCCGCCCCCGCCTTCTCCCGCGCATAGAGTTGGAGCGGAGACTGGCCGGAGGAGAGCAGGGCCGATTCGCCACGCTCCAGCGCGCCGATTACACCCTGATAGAGAGACGATTCCCGCATACCGGGAACCACGGCCTCCAGCATTTCGCCAAGAATATTCTGTGCTGGAATACCGGACGCCAGAGCCAACCAGCGATTCCAGACCACAACGCGGCGCTGCCGGTCCACCACCAGCACACCCACGCCGCCGGAATCCAGTACGGCCGCAAGCAACCCATAAGGACTTTGGGAGCTGCTCTCTGCAGTTATGTTTTTATTCATCACAGGATATCCGCCCCGATTAATAGCGCAGGCGGAGGGCGATCCGTTGCGGAAACCACCATACAGCTTATCTGTTCCACAAAGGTACTAGTGTAGAAGAAAATCCGACTTCTTTCATTGATTTACAGGACAGTACACCAGTTCTCACGAGGTAATCCGGGCTTTATGCCTTGCGGTAGATCTCCGCGCCGCTCTCGGCAAACTCTTTGGCCTTGTCGGACATCCCCTGCTCCAGGGCCTGCTCCACATTTTCGAGCCCCTTCTGCCGCGCATACTCGCGCACATCCTGGGTGATCTTCATGGCGCAAAAGTGAGGGCCGCACATGGAGCAGAAGTGGGCCACCTTGGCGGAATCCTGGGGCATGGTCTCGTCATGGAATTCACGCGCCCGTTCGGGATCAAGGGCCAGATTAAACTGGTCCTCCCAGCGGAACTCGAAGCGCGCTTTGGACATGGCGTTGTCCTGTAGCTGCGCGCCGGGGAAACCCTTGGCCAGATCGGCGGCGTGGGCGGCGATCTTGTAGGTGATGATCCCCTCCCGTACGTCCTCCTTGTTGGGCAGCCCCAGGTGCTCCTTGGGCGTGACATAGCAAAGCATGGCGGTGCCGTACCAGCCGATCTGGGCCGCACCCACGCCTGAAGCGAAATGGTCATAGCCTGCGGCAATGTCGGTCACCAAAGGACCCAGCGTATAGAAGGGCGCCTCGTAGCAATCCTGCAGTTCCTTCTCCATGTTCTCTTTGATCATCTGCATGGGCACATGACCCGGCCCCTCAATCATCACTTGCACGTCATGCTCCCAGGCAACCCTGGTCAGCTCACCCAGGATCTCCAGCTCTCCAAACTGGGCGGCGTCATTGGCGTCCGCCAGAGAACCAGGACGCAGGCCGTCGCCGAGGGAAACCCCCACATCGTAGGCTTTCAGGATGTCGCAGATCTCCTCGAAATGGGTATAGAGGAAACTCTCTTGGTGATGGGCAAGACACCACTTGGCCATGATGGAACCGCCGCGGGAGACGATGCCTGTTACGCGATCCGCAGTCAGGGGCACATGGCGCAGCAGCAACCCGGCGTGGATGGTAAAGTAATCCACCCCCTGTTCCGCCTGCTCAATCAGGGTGTCGCGCATGATCTCCCAAGTCAGCTCCTCCGCCTTGCCGTCCACCTTCTCCAGTGCCTGATAGATGGGCACGGTGCCGATGGGCACGGGGGCATTGCGCAGGATCCACTCCCGGGTCTCGTGGATGTTCTTGCCCGTGGAGAGATCCATCAGGGTGTCGCCGCCCCAGCGGCAGGACCAGGCCAGTTTCTCCACCTCCTCGGCAATGGAGGAGGTGACGGCAGAGTTACCGATGTTGGTGTTGATCTTCACCCGGAAGTTACGGCCGATGATCATGGGCTCCACTTCGGGATGGTTGATGTTGGCGGGGATGATGGCGCGCCCGGCGGCGATCTCGGAGCGCACGAACTCGGGGGTGATCTCCTCGGGGATGCTGGCGCCGAAGTGCCGGCCCGGGTGCTGGCGCAGCAGCTTTTCGTAGCGCGCGTCCGCACGCAGCTCCTGCAGCCGGTTGTTCTCGCGGATGGCCACGAACTCCATCTCCGGGGTGATGATCCCCTGGCGCGCGTAGTGCATCTGGGTCACGTTGCGGCCGGGTCTGGCCCGGCGCGGGGCGCGGATGTGTTCGAAACGCAGGGCGGCCAGTTCCGGATCGGCGGCGCGCTGGCGGCCATACTCGGAGCTGGGGCCTTCCAGTTGTTCCGTGTCGCCGCGCTCCGCGATCCAGCCGCTGCGCAGATCGGGCATCCCCTTCAGCAGGTCGATATGGGCCTGTGGGTCGGTGTAGGGGCCGGAGGTGTCATAGACGGGGATGGGCGGATTCTGCTCCACACCGAAGTTGGCGGGGGTGTCGTGCTGGTCGATCTCGCGCATGGGCACGCGGATATCCGGCCGTGAGCCCTCAATATAGATCTTGCGGGAACCCGAAAAAGGCTGGGTGACCTCCTCCGACAGCTGCGCGGTCTTGCGAATAAAATCTTCCGGGATGGCGCTCATGCCATGTGTCCTCTCAGGGGCGAAAAGGAAACGTGGGACAGGCCGGAAGGCGGGCTCCACAGCTTCCCTCCGCCAGTATTAACTGGATCAGGTTCAAGGGTCTTTCTCAGCCTGCCGACATGCCGTCTCCAGCGCAGGCACCCCCAGCTTGTGTAATAGGGTTCAAAGTATAGGATGGCCGTATGCTTTTCAAGCAAAGCAACCACGCCACTTGCCGGGATTCACGAAAATCCGTAGTCTTGGCCGCTGACTAGGAATGAGAAGAATCCCATGTGTACAGACAGCCTTGAACTCGCCCGCCACAACATGGTCCAGCAGCAGATCCGCCCGTGGAACGTATTCGATTCCAGGGTGCTCGAGGTGTTGAGTGAACTCCCTCGTGACCGCTTTGTAGCGGACGAATATCGGGGGCTGGCCTATGCGGATACCGAGATCCCCATGGCTGACGGCCGCTGCATGATGGCGCCGAGGATGGAGGCGAAACTGTTGCAGGCGCTGGCTATCCAGCCTTCGGACAAGATTCTGGAGGTGGGAACGGGGTGCGGCTTTGTGACCGCCTGTCTCGCCCGGCTGGGCGGCGAGGTGGTCACTATTGAGGCCGACGGCGAGCTCTCCGCGCAGGCGGAAAAATCGCTGCAGGCGCTGGGAATCCACAATGTGCTGCTGCTGAACCGGGATCCGGCGGCGAACGAAGGACCCTATGACGGCATTGCGGTGACCGGATCGCTGCCCGAAGTGGGCGAGGCCCTGAAGCGACAGCTCAAGGTGGGTGGACGGCTGTTTGCGGTCACCGGAGAGGGCCCCGACATGACCGCCGAACTGGTGACCCGGGTGGGGGAAGATGCCTGGCGTAGCGAGGCCCTGTTCGAGACCGAGTTGGCGCCACTGCCGCAACAGATAGGCCAGGCGGTATCGTTCCTGTCCTGATGCTCCAGGGGTGGGATCGAAACTGATCCCAAGCCCCGCTTACAACTGCCTTTCCACCAGGGCCAGGAGCCGCTCCAGGGCGCCGCGGTTCTGCTCCACCACCCGGCGGCCGTTCTCGCCGACCCGGGCGCGCTCGCCCGCATCCCCCAGCCAGCGGCCGATGGTCTGCGCCAGTTCCGCCCCTGAGGTCACCCTTGCCGCCGCCTCCTGCTCCAGCAGTAACTTGCTGATTACAGAGAAGTTATACATGGATGGTCCGAATGCCACCGGCTTGCCTAGCGCCGCCGGCTCGAGCACATTCTGCCCCCCCTTTTTCACCAGGCTGCCGCCCACAAATGCGGCGTCGGCGGCGGCCAGAAACAGGGGCAGTTCGCCCATGGAATCACCGAGAAATACGGCCGCGTCCGCATGGGGCAGTGTGTCAACCGAACGCCGGGCAAGTTTAAAACCCTCTTTCATACACAGCTCCGCCACCCGTTCAAAACGATCCGGATGCCGGGGCACCAGTATCAGCAGGGCCTGAGGCAGCATCTCACGAATCCGCCGGTGGGCCGCCAACACCACCGCATCCTCCCCCTCATGGGTGCTGGCCGCCACCCATACGGGACGCCCCAAAAAGGCGCTGCGCAGCGCTTCCGCGCTCTCATGCAGACTGGCGGGCATCCGCATATCGAATTTCACACTCCCTGTTACTGCGATCCTTTCAGCGGGGACGCCTAGTTGTATAAAACGCTCCGCGTCCGGCTCGCTCTGGGCGGCGACCAGGCCAATCCGCTGGAAGGTCTGGTGCGAGAGGAAGGAGAAGCGGGCATAACCCCGCGCTGATTTTTTCGACAGCCGCGCATTGGCCAGGATGGTGGTAATCCCCTGCTGTTCACAGATGGCCAGCAGATTGGGCCAGATCTCCGTCTCTACCATGAGCAGGAGCCGGGGAGAGGCGCGGCGCAAAAACCGCTGGATGGCGAAAGGAATGTCGTAGGGGAAATAGACGTGCTGTACACGATCGCCGAACAGTGTCCGCACCCGTTCGGAGCCGGTCGGGGTGGTGGTGGTGATGACCACCGGGAGATCGGGGTGGCGTTGCTGCAATTGTTTGATCAGTTGCTCCGCCGCCTGCACCTCCCCCACGGAGACCGCGTGAACCCACAGACTTCCGTTGATTGGCAGGGGGGGGAAGAGGCCAAAACGCTCCGCCAGACGCTGACGGTACTCAGGCAAACGCAGACTGCGCCACAACAGGCGCAAGATAATAAAGGGCAGGATCAGATAAAAAAGAAGGGTGTAGAGGCGTAACATGGGATGCTGTTCGGCTTCCCTACACGGCCGCTATGGGAGTGTCCCCGGAGTTTTCGGCAACTCGTTGAATACGGTTTTCCGGCACGAACCGGCACAGGCCGTCAAACAGCACATCTTCATCATAACTGGCCACCGCCTCACGCATTTGGGAGAGGGTGTTGCACAACTCATCCCAATCCACGATGCGGTGTCTGGCCAGCAGGATCTTGTCGTGACGGGTGGGCTGCAAAGACTCCTGATCATGGAACAGCTCTTCGTACAGCTTTTCACCGGGACGCAGCCCCGTAAAGGCGATCTCGATATCCTCACCGGGGGTCTTGCCGGAGAGGCGAATCATCTGTTCGGCCAGATAGCTGATCTTCACCGGGCTGCCCATATCCAGCACGAAAATCTCCCCGCCCTCGCCCATGACCCCGGCCTGCATAATCAGCTGGCACGCCTCCGGGATGGTCATGAAGAAGCGCTCGATATCCTTGTGGGTCACGGTAACCGGGCCGCCCGCCGCGATCTGTTTCCGGAACAGGGGCACTACGCTGCCGGCGGAGTCGAGCACGTTGCCGAAACGCACGGTGATGTAGCGGGTATTGGATCTGCCGTTCAGATTCTGGCAAAACAGTTCGGCGAAGCGCTTGGTGGTGCCCATGACGTTGGCCGGATTCACCGCCTTGTCGGTGGAGATCAGCACAAACTCTGTACAGCCGTATTCATGGGCCGCCTCGGCCACATTGCGGGTCCCGAGCACATTATTGGCCACCGCCTCCCTGATCTGGTACTCCAGCATGGGAACATGCTTGTAGGCGGCGGCGTGAAAAACGATCTCCGGCCGATAGCGCTCAAAGATTCGGTTGACCGCGGCCTTGTCTCTGACATCCCTCAAACAGATATCGAACTGTTGATCCGGATGCTGCTTGTTCAGCTCCTGCTCTATGGCATAGAGGTTGTATTCCCCGTTGTCCAGCAGCACCAGTTGCGCCGGCTTGAGTTGGATAATCTGACGGCAAAGCTCGGAACCGATGGAACCGCCGGCGCCGGTTACCAGGATGGTCTTGCCGGACAGGCCGTCATGAATGGCGTTCCAGTCCAGACTCACCGGCTCGCGTCCCAGAAGATCCTCAATGGAAACCTCACGCAACTGGTTCACCGCCACCTGGCCAGACATGAGTTCGTCCAGCTGCGGCACCGTGCGAACGGGAACACCCGACGCCTCGCACAGGGCCACCAGTCTGCGCCGCTGCTCCGCTTTGGCCGAGGGCACCGCCAGCAGGATGATATCGATCCCGAGCTCCGTGACCACTTGCGGGATGGATTCGGTGGGGCCCACCACCGGGATACCGTGAATATCCTGACCGATACGGCGCGGCATATCATCCACAAAGGCCACTGGCTGGTAGCTATTGATGCGATCCCGTTGCAGATCGCGCGCCAGCTGCTCCCCCGCCTGACCGGCGCCCACAATCAGAACCCGCTCTCCTTCCTTAACAGGGAGACTGTGATCCCGCATCCAGCGGTAGACAAATCTGGGCCCGCTCAACATAACTATCAACAGCATTCCATAAAGGAACGGCACCGACCGGGGCAACCACTCCAGGCGGTAAACAGCAAACAGCACCAGCATACAAATCACCAGACCGAGGCCGGTACTTTTGATAATCCGCACCAGATCCGGCAGAGAGGCAAAGCGCCATACACCGCGATAGAGTCCAAAAAACCAGAACACCGCCGCCTGGATGGGGAGAATAAAAAGCAGGCACTTCAGTGCAGAATCGAGATAGAGAGACGGAATCACATGCAGGTTGAATCGGAGCCAGTATGCCGATAGCCAGGCAGCCACGATCATAAACAGATCATGCGCCACGATGATCCATCGGTTAAGCAGCAGGACTTTGAGTCGTGAAGAAGCCATTACTCTTGGGCTCCAGCGACCGCACGGGCCGGAATGCCGACCGCTGTTACACCTGCCGGGAGATCCGTTACGACCGACGCCCCGGCGCCCACGGTGGTATTAGCGCCGATGGTGATTTGTTGAATAACCGACGCCCCGACACCGACCCAGCCATATTCGCCCACCACCACCTCACCCGCCAGATGGGCGCCGGGACAGACATGAACCCCGACCCCGAGCCGGCAGTCATGATCGACACTGGACGCGGTGTTTACGATACAGCCCATCTCCAGCCGCGCGCCGTAGTTGATGGCCGCCTGGGCGAATACCACGCTCCCAGCCCCCAACACGGCTCCAGCACTGACGCTGGCTTGCGGATGAACCAAAACGGGGATAGAGAAACCCGCGGCCAAAAAAGCCCGAATCAGCTCCACCCTGAGGTGCGGGTCTCCGATCGCCACGATGAGTTCGGGATAGGCATCCCGCAGCCCCGGCGCAGCTTCATCTTTCCCCACAACATGCCAATCACCAGCTTCCTGCAAGTCAGGGTAGAGGGCATCAAGAAACGAAATCTTGTCCCATTTCCCGATCTGGCGGGCCGTATCGGCCACCACCTTGCCGTGTCCACCAGCCCCGACGATCAACAGGCCGCTCATGAGCCGTCACCCCGGAACTTGGTCATGGTCGCATGCCCCGGCTGGTTGATGCCCTTGGCGCCCAGTACGGCACGTACGGTCCCCCACAGGATCTTTAGATCCAGCTTGAAACTACAATTATCCACGTACCAGACATCCATCTTTAAGCGTTCTTCCCACTCCACCGCATTGCGGCCATTGATTTGCGCCCAGCCGGTCACCCCGGGCTTCACCTCATGACGCCTCGCCTGCTCTGGGGAGTAACGATCCAGATACTCCATC
>JBNKPL010000022.1:0-27266 GCA_050295355.1 Sedimenticolaceae bacterium | reverse complement strand
AGGCCAAACGCGTTCCAGTCAGTCCGGATGGGAAGGTTCATCTGCCGTTTTTGCGTGGAGTGAAAGTGGCTGGTTTAAGTCTGGATGAGGCTGAGTTGCTGATAAACCAGTTGTACAAGAAAGAGTTTGGAAGTTTGGATGTATCCCTCTTGCTTGATGAACTGAAGGGTAATCAGATTTTTGTGTTTGGTGAGGTGAATCGCCCAGGACAGATTATTCAGGATAAGCCCATTACCGTTTTGCAGGCCATTGCTGCGGCTGGCGGGGTAACCGATAGCGGACATATCGGTAACGTGAAAGTGGCTATGGCCTTGGGGCGCGATGGCGAACCTCTGATCAGGACCGTTAACCTGGTTGAAGTGATGGAAAAGATGAAGTTGGAGGAGGATATGATCCTGCCGCCAAACAGTGTGGTGTATGTACCAAAAACTGGTTTGGCAAAACTGGGTAGGTATGTGGATCAGATACTTGGCAAGGTGCTGATGTGGACTGGAAGCAGCTTCACCCTCAACTACAGTCGTCAAATTGAGCCTGCATTTTAATTATTAGGGAAGAAACTACATATCACTAGTTGTGAATGTGTACTTCAGAGACTTTTAGCTATGGGTAATGACAGCAGAAAATCTGGTTCCGGCCTGCCGGGCGATACCTCTGCACCAGAGGAACGAAAGGGGATCTATGAGTCGGCCCTTGAGCGTTCGATGGAAAGTGGTTCGGCCGATAGTGTGCGGAGAGTGACTGCGGCAAGAGAGGCTGGTGCAGAAGAAACTGTTAATCAGGCGGCGGTTGAACCCGCCCGGGCTACTGTTAAGGCGCAAAGCGCGGGATCAAGCGGGCGCTCTGAACGCCGCGCTGGTCGAGGCGGTAGACCCGCTGGAGGCTCTGGTGGAGGCGGCAAGGGCGGAGCGGGTTATCACGAAGGTTTTGGCGAGAGACGCATCGTTACACTGCGCGACCTGCTGTACATCCTGTTCAAGCATCTCCGCTCAATCCGCACCATCGCGCTGGTGAGTATCGTGTTGGCAATGATCTACTCATTCCTGGCTACCCCGATGTATGAGGCAGAGACCAAACTGCTGGTTAATATTGGCCGCGAGAAATTCTCCCAGATGGAGGAGCAGGGTAGTGGTAACTACAGCGTATTGTTTCAGGAGCGAAACCAAAATATTAATAACGAACTGGAAATATTCAAGGGCGACATACTCACATCCCGCCTGGTAGATCGGTTTCGTGAAAAGTTGGAGCAGATGGGGGAAAAGGTTCAGGAGGATGATGGCGTTATTGATAGCGTAATAAACGGTATCCGTTCCATTTTTAAAAGAAAAACACTGGACGATAATCAGCGCTGGATTCTCACGTTCAAAAAGTTTCTAAAAGTCCAGTTTCTTGCCGAAACCGACATTCTTAGCCTGAAATATACCTGGGACGATCCGGAATTTGCGGCTTTTGCCGCAAATGCGTACGCGCAGGAATTCATTCGGTATCGTTCTGAGATCTATAAGGCGAATAAGTCCTATAAGTTTTATCGTGAGCAGATCACCCTATATCAGGATCAGCACGACAAAATCACAGAAGCATTGAAATCAGTAACAAAAAAATATTCCATCTCTTCCATAGATACAGAAAAAGAGATGCTGCTCAGGAGTCGAGAGGATTATGCTGCGGCCAGTCAGGGACTGGAGCGCGAATATGCCATGAACAAGGCGCTGCTGGAAGATGTTGAACGGATGTACAGTGAAAAGGCCGCCTGGATCGAGACGCCGGAGCTTGGAAAAGAAATAACGGTTGACAGGCAATCATACCTGCAGGACCTGGACCGGCAGTACTTTACGCTCAAGCTGGAAGCTGATCAACTTGCCGGGCGCTATACCGCAAAATCCAGAGAGATGCGTGATATACGTGCAAATATTAGTAATTTGCGCTTCAGAAAATACAGCAGTCTTAAGAATATTCTTATCACCAAGCTGCATTCGCTGGAGAGTCAGATCGGAAGCTACGATGAAGAGATAAAGGCGCGTGACGAGCGGGTGGGTGAATTATCACAAATTGCATACACTATGGATAAACTGAAGTTACAAGAGTCCATCATTCGCGAAAATCTTCTCAACTACACCCAGCGCGCTGAGAACCTGCGGATTTATGACGATCTAGGCGATCGCCAGATTACAAGTATAAAGGTTGTATCCGAGGCAACCCCCCCAATACAGCACACCTCACCTAAGCGTACGCTGATTATTATCACCGCTGCTTTCCTTGGCTTGTTTGTCAGCTTCGGCTTTTCAGCGATCAGAGAGTTCTTTAGTCACGTATTCAGGGATGAGCGGGATGTGCATGACGTGCTCGAAACTAAACTGCTTGCTGCGGTTAATGAGGTTAGCAGGTAGTAACGAGCAGCGCAGAGCTACGAGGTTTTGTTATGGTAAAGTTTTTTGAAAATAAAAGCGTAGATGACTCGTCAAAGGGTCCTGTTCTGTTACGCAATTACCGTGACGACTTTCTTCGTGTGGCAATTAAAGATTTTCGTGATCTGGGTGACTATCCATTGGCTGTGGCCTTTACGTCCTGTAAAAGACGTGAGGGTGTGTCAACCATCCTGTATAACTTTGCATATACGATTGCTGGAAATATGGATCGTAAGGTGGTTGTTGTAGATGCAAACCTTAATAGTCCGGTGTTGCATAAGTGGGTTGGTGTAAATGACGACAGTGCTGGGTTTGCTGAAATTATCTCCGGCCAATCCAGTCTTGACGATGTGATTATCCAGACCAGCAGTAATGGTGAGGATACTTTTGATTTTATCCCTGCGGGCAAGAAGAAAAATCAATCGCTTGTGCATTACGACAGCAACGATTTCTCCGATTTGATGGAAGAGTTGCGGGGGCGGTATGACATTATTCTTTTTGATACGCCGAGTATGGTGGGTGCGCCTGAGACAACTATTATGGGCCAGTATATGGATGGCGTCATAATGGTTGTAGAGGCGGAGAAGACACGCTGGGAAGTTGCCGCTCACTCCAAGAGTGCGCTGGAGTCGGCAAACGTGAATATTACCGGTGTGATCCTGAATAAGAAAAAGATGTTTATCCCGAAGGCTATCTACAAGTACCTGCTGGCAGAATAGTCAAACATAACCATGCGGGATCGACTGCCAATCCTCGACTGGACCAGGCTCACATGGCACCTGTTACTGGGTGTCTTATTATCAATCGCCGCGATCTGGCTGGGTTCACTTGAGACAAAGCGCTATGTAGCCATCGTGTTCCTGATCGCGGGTGGTATCCCGCTGTTATACGCTTTGTTGCTGGCGTCATCCGATGTAAAGCAACGATCCATAATTCTGCTGATATTCGTTCTGGTTATGGGCGTCCCTTTTAACCTGGACGTCAATTTTTTTCTCATTGAATACACTGGAACGGCCAGTATTGATATTGGGATTAGTTTGATCGCGGCTACAGGTATTGCGGTTGTTCTTGGCTACTGGGAGAAGGCATCTTATTTCGAAGAATTCGTCTGGAAGGTCGATAAAAAGCTGCTCTTTTTTGCTGTCCTCTATATGGTTTGCGGTGTTATGAGCATCGTGAATGCGGATCATCTCAATCTTGTGTTATATGAAGAGGTTCGATGGCTCTTCCTGATTTTTATCGGGGTGATTGTGATGAATCTGCGGGAGGATATATATCTGCGGACGATCGTGTTCACCTTTTCAATGGCGATTTTCTTTCAGGCTGCGATTGCATTTTACCAGTATAAGACCGGTTCTCTTCTCGGTCTTGGTATTTTGGGTGAAGAGCAGCTTATCGCACAGGATATTGGTGAGGTGATGGAGCGTGCAACAGGCACCATCGGCGACCCCAATATCCTCGGTTACTTTTTTGAGATGCTGATCCCTGTGATGTTTGCCATGAAGCTTGCAGAGCGAAGGTTTCATGTAAGATTATGGTACTTTGCGGCGTTCATTGCCGGCTTGGTTGGTATCTATACTACATTATCCCGCGGTGCATGGGCGACTCTTCCCATATCCATGGGTATTGTCTATTGGATTATGTTCCGCGACCGGCTATTTCAGTTGAAGACCATTATCTGGACCTGGTTCGCTGGGATCGTAATGGTTCTGGTCCTGGCGGCATCATTTCAAACGGTATATAACCGATTTACCCACGATGATTACGGTTCTGCGGCAACGCGTGCGCCGCTAAATGAATCTGCATTTTCAATTGTAAAGCAGTTTCCTGTGTTCGGGTTTGGTTTGAATAATATGGCTGCATCATTCAAAAAATATGACCTTGAAGGGCATTCCAGAATGTTCCGCGGCAAAAATCACATCGTGCATAATATGTATCTCCAGGTGTGGACGGAGGTAGGTACGGCAGGGCTGTTAGCATTTCTTGGGTTGCAGCTAACGGCGATATTTACCAGTCTGAGATTGGCTCTTTATAGAGCGGAACGATGGCATAAAGGTTTAATGGCGGGCGTGTCCGCTGGGATTATTGCGCAGTCAATTCATGCCAGTGTGGATATTGGTTTCAAACTAACAATGAACACGTCGATTCTGTTCTTTATTTTTGTTGGAGTTATTGGCGGCGTGAATATCATATATGCGCGTAGAGATAGAGCGGTTCCGCAAGAAAAGAATGGATAAGGCGAGGAAATGGGACAAACAGTTTCGGTAATAATAGTTAATTACAATGGCGCTAATGTCCTGGACGACTGTCTGGAGTCTATTGGGGACAGAATACCCGGATTACTTGAGATAATAATTGTTGATAATGCCTCTTCAGACGGCTCGGCCGATAATGTCGAACAACGCAATCCTAAAGTTAAACTGATTCGTTGCGATGAGAATCATGGCTTTGCGAAAGGCAACAATATTGGTGCCGCGGAAGCAAACGGCGACTTGTTGTTGCTGCTGAATAGCGACGCAATGCTGCAACATGACCTTTCTGGTGTTTTTTCCTATTTGCGGCAGCACGCGGAAATCGGGGTGGCTGGAGTAAAGTTGCGTTATGGAGATGGTCGATTACAGCCTTCCGTTGGTTATCGACACACGCCTGCAAGAATCGTAATGGAATGGTTGTTTCCAAAACGGCTGACTTTTCTAAGTCCCCTCCAGTTGCAAGAAAAAAGACATTCCTATTACGACCAGATACATTGTGATGCGGATTGGGTTACAGGTGCGTTCCTGATAACTCCGCGCGAGTTGTGGCAACAACTAGACGGCTTTGATGAAAATATCTTTATGTATGTCGAAGATGTTGATTATTGTGTTCGCGTCAAACAGGCAGGTTACAGAGTCTGCTTTTATCCTTATGATGAAGTGATTCACCTGGAAGGCGGCGCCGGTGATTGGGGAAGCGAGCGCTCTTTCCGTGAGACCGTGCGATCCTATAAGCTCTACTTGAGAAAGCATCATGGAAGCAGAGGGTTGAATTTTGTTGTTATGATGTTAAGCACCATTTACATGATGCGGGCTGGAGTTCACACCCTGTCCCAATGGCTTGGGCTAGATAAAAAAGGAAAAATGAAAGCGGAGATTTATAGGGCTGCAGTTCGTGAACTTCAAGAACAACACTAAGGAGTCAGCAGGTATTAACTTCCGCATCTATTTAAAGTTGGATAAAGTGCCTGGAATAAAAGTCGATGTATGAATCCTACTACGGTCTAAGCCGTCTGCCATTCGAGAACGTACTTGATACGTCATTCTACTATCCAAGTTATGGACATAGAGAGGCGTTGTCCGCTGTTCTGTATGCCATCAACCAAAAAAAGGGACTGGTGGTAGTGGCCGGGCATCCAGGGACGGGAAAGTCGTTCCTTATGCAGTTGGTCAAGGAACAGTTGCTTGAGACGGACTATGTAATTGAAATCAAGAGCCGTATGGATCTTGTCAAAGGGTTGATAGAGCGACTGGAAGACGTTCTAGCTATTGAGCCAGGTGAGGAGTTTAGCCAATATCGCCAGGATAAACTCACCCAACAGTTAGAAAAGCTCGGAGAAAAAGGCGCTCGTATTATCCTTCTCATTGATGAGGCGCAAACCCTGAATGAAGAGGAAATGGAGTATATAAGACTGTTGTGGAACATAGAGTCTGCAAGCGGAAAGCTTATCCAAACGGTGCTATTTGGACAAAAGGAACTCCTTGATCATTTGAGAATGAAGGAGATGCAGGCAACCTTGCAGCGTGTACAGGTGTTTAGGGTTCTGAAAGGATTGGATCTCGAGGAGACCAGGCGCTATGTCAAGAAAAGGTTAAATGCATCCGGATGCGATGAGATGGTGTTTACGGAAGATGGACTGAAATTAATTCATGGGTTATCCCGTGGTCATCTAAGGATGATTAATCAATTATGTGATCAAGGGATGATGTCGGCCTATGTTGCGGAAAAAGCATTTGTAGATGTAGATCAGATTAGGGATATCGTCGCAGAAAATCCGATATTCATGGATGACTATGAGCAGGAAATAGAGGTTATTAACCAAAGTAAAAGCGCCGAAGAAAAGATAACGAGCAAGCCTGTAACCACGCGAATTGAACGTGCTGCAGACAATGAGCAGGTACAAAAGGAGGAAGATAAGCAGGAAGATAAACAGGAAGATAAGCAGGAAAAAGAAGGACAAGGTGTAGAGAAACAAGCAAACACTCGGCGCATTGAACTGGGAAGCAAGCTGCCAGAGACAACACGTGACGAAGTGGTTGTCAAGCAGGTTAAAGGCTATCAACAAAGACTGCTTGGTATGGTTATGGGCGCAGTACTGATCAGTATAGTGTGGCTTGTTCTTTCCTCTAGTGAGAGGCAAGCAGTGATTGAAGCGGCTGCGCCACCAGTAAGCATGGCGGAGCCTGCACATGAGCCGCAAAATGTTCCTGCAACCGAAGATGGAGAGGAAGCGGGACCGCTATTTGTAATCGATGATCTAGCAGCGCGGACGAACGAAAAGCAGCATGTGGATGCGACGGAAGAGATCAATGAAGATAATGATGCACCCACGTCACTTAAAGTATCTGTACAGGGGGATGCTATCCAGGAATCTTACGGCAGTTCTCCACCAGTACAAGAACAAGAAAAATCATCCGCCACTGCGGAGCAGCAAACAACTGCCTTCGAAGAGCCTGGAGCGGCGATTGTAAAAATAGCAGTCGTGCAAGAGCCATCGCAACCAGATGTTAAGGAAACAGTGCCGGAAGAGGAAGGCAAGCTGGATGAGGCGGAACAGCAGCAGGCGATCCAGAAGCCTGCAAAGACAGATATTCAGGTTGCGGAAGCAGATGGGGCTGCGAAAAAAACGCAAGCCAGTACTGCTCAGGTAGAAATATTACAGAAAACGCAAGACACAGCGCAATTACAGGCACTGGACCAGCAAGATGAGCAACCTGGAAAAGAGCTGAAGCATGATGCGTCCGGCAATGAATCCGAGTCTGCGACGTTAGCGCAGGTAGAGCAGGCGCCGCAGAAGTTGATAGGTATAAATCAAGATATCCCCTTCCCGTTCGGGTCGGTATCGCAAATCGAGACCGAGAAAGTGGAAATTAAAGAAGGGGCGTCTGTCAGCAGATTGGCCATGCAACGATATGGAGCTTGGAACTGGACACTGGAAGATATCTTGACCCAGCTTAATCCGGAAATAGAAAGTATGGATATGATTGTGGTCGATAGTAGTATCGAGTTTCCGCTGTTTAAGCGTGATCACATGCTGATCAAAAGCGATAATGGAAAATACTATATTTATCTTAAAACCGTGGATATAGAGAAAGTACGCGCCGAACGGGAGCGCTATACGAAAGAAGGTGCGGCGATACGTCTGCAGGATGTTATTCTGCGTGGGCATAGAAAGATTAGGCTCTATATCGGCCCCATGAGTGACGAGAGTCTAGCACGAGATTGGCTGCATATGGTCACATATGACTTTGCGCCAGGTGTAATGAAGTAACTGCGATTGAGAATATTAACAATACAGTAGCGGCATGTTAGATAAACGCAATACATTCAAAACGGTAGATCTTCGCTATGCGCGGTCAGTGCCCGCGATTTTGCCACTATTTGATGGTTTCCTCATCATAGCAATTCTGTACCTGATCGGTGTTTTCTATATGGGTGAGGGGTGGAGTCCGTGGCAGGGTGAGTGGGCTACCAGGTACCTCGCTTTGTCCATACTTGCCGTGACTATTTTCTATCTCCTGGCTAATGTTTTAAAGTTATATAAGTTTCAACGGTGTAGTGAATTAGAAGCGATGCTTAGCTACACCATGCTTACCTGGATAAGTACACTGGTCCTGCTTGTTTTTGTGGGTTATTTATCGAAACTAGGCATTCATTACTCTCGTGCCGTCGTTGTGATCTGGTTTGTGGTAGTGGCGTTGTTGCTTGCCGCCTGGAGGGTATTATTTTATTTGAAAATACTACCGGCGTTGGATGAGAGAAAAATCCGGGCGGTAGTTATCGGAGACCAAAGGGAAGCGCAAAAGATCTATGATGCAATCGCCAACCAACAGTATATGGTGACGGATATTGTCGGCTATTACGGAACAGAGCCGCCAAAAGAATCGCAACTGCCATGGGTGGGTGATTACTATAAAGCGCTGGAAGATGCCAGGTCGGGGCGGTTTGATTTGGTGTACATTTGTGTGCCCATGGAGCAGCGCTATACGATCCAGGAGATGATAAAGGCACTATCAAATACGACCGTCTCTGCATTTTATGTGCTGCCATCAGATTTCCTATCATCCCCACTGCAGCCGAGTTGGCACTATATCGGCGGTAGTCATGCGGTAAGTATTTACGAAAGTCCTCACTTCGGCGTGAATAAAACGCTAAAAAGGATAGAGGATTTAGTGTTCGGTATTGTCATATTGACGCTGATAGCCGTTCCTATGCTGGCAATTACACTTGCAATCAAGTTGACCTCACCCGGACCTGCACTGTTCGTGCAACGGCGCTATGGGTTGGGTGGCAAAGAGTTCTATATGTATAAATTTAGAACCATGACCACCGCTGATGATGGTGATGTTGTTCGTCAGGCAACAAGTAATGATTCGCGTGTTACTCCGCTGGGTAGAATATTAAGGAAGTATTCATTGGATGAACTGCCGCAATTCCTCAATGTGGTCAAGGGCGATATGTCCGTAGTAGGTCCAAGGCCGCACGCTATTGCACATAACGAGAAATACCGGGAAATAATACCCGGCTATATGTTGAGGCATAAGGTTAAGCCTGGTATTACCGGTTTGGCGCAGATTAGTGGGGCCAGAGGCGAGACGGAGACCGTGGAGAAAATGGAAGAGCGGGTTCGGTATGATCTGAGGTATATCAATGATTGGTCTCTATTCCTTGATGTAAAAATCATATTATTAACAATACTCAAAGGCTTTACCGGGCCGAACGTGTATTAAGGAAAGTCCTCCAGGAGGTATGATTGCGTGTGGCTGTGTCTGCGGGTATGCGGTATAATCAGCATGAGTTCTTGCAAGCTATTTGTATAGATCTATGTCAAATATTCGCATCATTATAAGGACGCTTTTTGCGGCCCTGGCGGTATCCGCTTCCAGTGTGTCGGCAAAGGACCGGAACTGCTGGATGCTGGAAAACAGTTTCGGTGTTCTGGAGCCATATATGATGACCCAGGCATGCACCTATTTCTTTCATGAGGGGTATGTTGGGACACGGGCGGACTCGCCTTTTATCGGTACCGTTACGGAAGAGCACCCGGATCGGATGCATAACGAGTTTATCGAATTCATTGAAACAAAAAAAATGCTGGCTCTGGAAATTGGAACCCGCGTGTTTGATTGTCAGCATGACCTGGAGGCAGCTACCATTGAATTTCAGACGACTGGTCTGACATATGGGAAGCGGCGCACGCTGGGGCAGCATATGCCTGAATATGCGTGCCGAGGCCATAAGTCCAGTATGGTTTCATTGCGTCCAATAAATGAGGTCAGATGTTACTGGGTTCCAATTGAAGCAGTAACATGTAAACAACCACCGCTGGAAGATCCGCAGTACGTGACGCCATTTTCCACCAGAGATCAGATCCGTGAGCGGCACACTCTGGAAGGTCCTCCTTCTTACCCAGAAGCGAGGCCGGATTTGGAATAAAGCGACTTTCAACTAGCACCAGTTTCAATACAAACAAAAGCCCGGCTATGCCGGGCTTTTGTTTGGGCAAGCTTGCGGGTCGGTTTCTATGCCGGACTTTGACCTTCAAAGTACCACTGTTTCTGGAAAGGAGGGAGCTTGAATAAATAGAGGCAAAGAATGTACATAAAAATGGATGGTGCAAGAGTAAGGAAAATATTATTGCCCCATAATAATAATACACAGGCGAATAAAACGAGATTCGAGGCAATAATCCGGGTCCATATTTTCCAACGAAATGCGCGACCGATAACGGAGACGGCATAATACAGTGACACCGAGAGCAGCACTATTTCAACGGCTAAAGTCGCCCAGGCGGAACCCATGTAGCTGTACTCGGGAATCAACAGGTAATTCAGGAAGACATTGAGTGCGGCAGCGACGCCGCCGAGCCAGATGGTGAAGTGGATTTTCTCTATCGCCATAAGAACGATACTTACAAACACCGAGAAAAAAGTTAGAACTCCAATCCATGCCATAATATTCAAAACTTTAGCGGAGTCGATAAATTCCGCTCCAAAAAATAAAGATATGATTGAGGTGGATAAGATGGGTGCAATAATGGCGACTGGAGTAGTTGCGATGGCAATAATTTCCGTTGCGTTTTCAAAGCGATGGCGGAGCGTGGTGATGTCCTCAAGTGCAAATTTAGAAAAAATGGGGAGGATCGGGGTGGACAGCATGACGGACAGGATGGTCGCCATGTCGAGAAACTTGTATGCCACGTTGTATATACCAACCTCATAGTCGGATTTCATGTACGCGAGCATAAAAACGTCAGCCCTGGTATGCACTAGAACAAGGATTGCCGACAATCCGGCAGGAATCGCAAGATACAGCAACTTGTCCATGTGTTTCTTGCTGTATCGAAAGATGGGTTTGATAAGGCCAGAGCTCATACTAAAGGCAATTGTCGTATAGATGATATTCGCAATAACATAGACAAGCACGAGTAGATAGATGGATCTGAAGTAATAGAGAACAAATAGCGAGGAAGAGGTATATATGATGGTGTATGCAAGGTTGGCGTACAGGGAATACCACGGTTTATCGTATATTTGGAATATCGGTTCAAAGAACCTGGACGCAAGAAAAAACATTGCCAGGCAGCCCAGCATGAGGCTGGCAAACAGGTCGTTACGAAAAAAGTAGGCGGCCGCGATACCAAGCGCCAAGGTGATGACCGATGAGATGAGCCTGAAGATGAGGAAGTTTCCCCAGTAGAGCTGATCCGTGTCATGGAATTCAACAATTTGCTTGGCTAAAACGCTATTGGTTCCGAATTCGGAAACCATGATCGCCAATCCCAGGAAGACCAGAATGTATGAGTATTGGCCAAATAGTTCGGCGCCCATTATTCTGGCGACAAGGAAAAATACAACGAAGTTACCAATAGTATTGAGAATGCGGCCGATACTTTGTGACGAAAGATTTACCAGATAGTGTTTTAGTGTTGCCATTAATTATTATCTTTTCAGAATGTACTTGATTATGGATTCAGGCGGCTGTCGATAAGGCTGTCATAGAGTGTTCTGGTTTGCTCCAGTAAAGAGCTGGACTGAAAATGAGTGCCGACCCATTCGATACCTGCCTTGCCGAACATATCCCTGCGCTCCCGGTCATTGATCAGATACCGGGTGGCTTCAATGGCGGCGGTATGATCGGCTACGGGTACCAGGGTGGCCGTTTCTCCATCGCGTACACTTTCCGGCACGCCTCCCGCTTTGGTGGAGATCACAGGAAGCCCGCAGGCCTGCGCCTCCAGCAGTACGATGCCCTGGGATTCGAAATGTGTGGGAAACAGAAACAGGTCAAGGAAGTTGTAGAAGGCGGGCAAAGCCTTGTGCTCTATCGGACCAAGCAGATGTATATTCGGTTGCTGCCGCATAACGTCAAGACGATGCTGATATCCGACATCAGGGGGGCCGGCGACAAAAAATTCGGCCTCGCCCTCAAGCGCTCTGGCCACATGGAAAAACTCTTCCAGACCCTTCGCTTCGCTCAGGCGGGCAACGATGCCGATTTTTGGCAGGCTATGATCATATGCGCAATCGGGTGAATATGGTCTCTCGATGCCGGGTCGGAAAAGCTCCGGGTCGATGCCGTTGGGAATCACCTCGAATCGGAATCCGGGCATCTTTGCCTCAAGCTGTTTTCGCGCCCAGTTGCTGCAGGTAATGCACAGATCAGTATGATTCAGAACGCCCCGCTGTAGTTTGTTGAACAGCGGCGGCAGAGAGTGGCCGTGAAAGTGTATAACCTTCTTAATGCTTCTCGGTAACAACGGGAACAGCAGGCTCTCCACGGGATAGTTGACCGCCAGCAAGTCGCTATCTTTAGCTGCATCGCGCAGAGATGGAAGAGAGAGAAAGGCGCCCAGGCATTCAAGATCAAAGGGAAATATTTTTGTACCAATCCAGGAATTCGCAAGTTTCCCCGTGAACCTGGAGTGGCGTGACAAATATGGATAGGCGATGACTGGGATATTGTTTCTGGCGGTAATATCCTGAAACCGTTGCGTGAAATTGTTGCATTTCCCTGTTGCGAACCTGACCTTCCCATGGGCGGCCAGATGATCCGTCAATCCGAGTACATAGGATTCGGTTCCCCCATGTTGGCATCCGCAACTGGATGAGAGGATGAGGTAACGGTTATCCGGCATAAAACAGACGCTTGTTCAATTCCGCGAAGCTCAGGAATTCGATTTCCGGATTGGAAAGCAGGCGCTCCAGGGCGGTATGCCAGCCATCGATAAAACGCTGGTTTGGTTTGTCCCAGTCAAAAAAGTATTCCCAATGGTGGGTAACCAAAATAAGAATATCGCTCGACTTTAGATGGGACTCAATCTGTTCGGGAATCGAAGCAGAGTCGTTGAACATGGAGAGGATGGTTCCCGGGTACTCGAACAGGGTAAGATCGCCGACCCGGAAATAGGGGGCGGGCGGGCGCCCGGGTTTGAGTTTTCGATAGACCGCCTTCGGTTTCAGGTACCAGGGCACATGGCGCTTACCCACCCGGTCGATGGATACGCCTTTAAAGTGCCCGGCCAGGACCTCCAGCGCCTGTTTCGATACCGTGTCCCAGGGCGGGACGAAAAAGTCAGGCGCATAACCGAACCCTTCCAGCAGGATTTTTTGTGAGGCGTTAAGGTTCTCCTCCACCTGCATTTTATCCCTGTTGGCGCCCTCGGGCAGGCCCTCATGCAGGGTATGGCGGAAACCGTGCTGCAGGATCTCGAACTGGGGCGTGTTTTTCAGGAACTCCATCAGCTCCAGGTTGCCGCTGACGGGAAAGCTCCCCGAATTGCCCCGGAATTCCGGGGGGATGAACGGGGAGTGATCAATCTGGTGCTGGTGGAAAAACCGCCCGTTCAGCGGACCAAGCGAAACATCACACGCGATATCCGGAATGACGCTTAAGGCGACGCTCAGGTCGCGCTCAATGAGAGGGGCGTACAGGGTTGATAGGGTATCGGGTTGGGTAAAGTAGCTGACGTCATCGTCCCGAATGACTATGCTTTTCATTCTCTAGGCCCTGTGTTCCAGTCAATTTGCGGCAGTATATCATTGATTTCTAGGTGCCAGATCGGTAGCATACCGCACTCGATTTTGCCCCTGGGAGAGAGCAAATGCGACAGCCACTGGTAGCCGGTAATTGGAAGATGAACGGTTCCGGAGCAGCCAATACGGAGCTGCTGGACGGCATCATGGATGGTATGGCCCAGGTAGCGCGGGCGGAGGTGGCGGTTTGCGCTCCCTTCGTCTATTTGCGCGATCTGCAGCAGCAGCTGAAGGGCAGCGAAATCCGCTGGGGCGCCCAGGATCTGTCGATCCACGATTCCGGGGCCTATACCGGCGAGATCGCTGGCCCCATGCTGGCGGATCTGGAGTGCCGGTACGTGATCGTCGGGCACTCCGAACGGCGCGCCTACCACCAGGAGAGCAACGAACTGGTGGCGGAAAAATACGCGGCGGCGCTTAGGGCAAGGATTACCCCCATCCTGTGTGTGGGAGAGACCCTGGAGCAGCGCGAGCAGGGCATTACGAATGATATCGTCGCCGCCCAGTTAAATGCCGTGATCGAGCACTGCGGCGTGGACGCCATCGGTTCCGGGGTGATCGCCTACGAGCCGGTCTGGGCCATCGGGACCGGAGTGACCGCCACCCCGGAGCAGGCCCAGGAGGTACACGCCTTCATCCGCGGGCTGATTGCGGCGCAAAACGGCGTGGTCGCGGAGCAGGTGCGGATTCTGTACGGCGGCAGCATGAAGCCGGACAATGCCGCCGAACTGATGGCAAACCCGGACATCGATGGCGGACTGATCGGCGGCGCCGCCCTGAAGGCGGGCGATTTTCTGGCGATCTGCAAGGCCGCCAACTAAGTTTATTACGGCCCTGAGCGTTTCAGGGATAACCGGAGCAGGAAATGGAAACAATTTTGGTTGTCGCACACCTATTTATAGCGCTCGCCCTGGTGGGGCTGGTGCTGATACAGCACGGCAAAGGGGCCGACGCCGGGGCTGCGTTTGGCAGCGGCGCCTCCGCCACCGTGTTTGGCGCCCGGGGCTCCGCCTCCTTTCTGACCCGCGCCACGGCCATACTGGCCACGCTTTTTTTCATCAACAGCCTGGTGCTTGCGGGCTTTGCCATGAAATCCAGTGATCAGCCGCCGGGGCTGATGGACGAGACGGCCCCGCCCGTGGCTGAAGAGACCGTAGCCGTGCCAGAGCCGGTTTCGGATATCCCGGTGGTGGAAACGGAAGAGCAGGGGACGCAAGCGAGCGGCGGAGAAGTGCCCAAGATACCCGAGTAAGGGTAAAATACCGACAGAATTGCCGATGTGGTGGAATTGGTAGACACGCTATCTTGAGGGGGTAGTGGCGTAAGCCGTGCCGGTTCAAATCCGGCCATCGGCACCATACAGAACGGCATCATCCATACGGGTGATGCCGTTTTTTTATGACAGAATAAATAATCCCAAGCAATTGAATTTACAAGAGAATTAAAATTTCCCTCAACTTGACACAAATCGGGGAACTGCTCTAGACTCCCGAAACACTATTTTTCGTCTGAAAAGACAATATTAAGAATTAAAACGGTCTATGGGGAGGCCTCCTGCTAATGCTGGAAAATTATCTGCCCGTATTGGTGTTCCTGGCAGTAGGGCTTATTGTCGGCATGGTCATGCTGGGAATCGGCTTCGTGCTGGGTACCCGGCGTCCCGATAACGAGAAAAACTCCCCCTACGAGTGCGGTTTCGAGGCGTTCGAAGACGCCCGCATGAAGTTCGACGTCCGTTATTACCTCGTCGCCATCCTGTTTATCATTTTCGATCTGGAAATCGCGTTCCTCTTTCCCTGGGCCGTGGTGCTTGACCAGATCGGTGTGGTGGGGCTCATCGCCATGACCGTATTCCTGGGCATCCTGGTGATCGGCTTCATCTACGAGTGGAAGAAAGGGGCACTAGAGTGGGAATAACCGTACGAGGCGCGGAGCAGGGGCCCCGCCCGCAGGGTGGGGAGGCGACCGCCGGCGTGCGGTGGGATTCCGTACGAGGCGTCGTAGGGGAACGATCTGTATTGGAGATTCGCCGTGGGTATTGAAGGCATCCTCGAGAAAGGGTTTGTAACCACCACCGCCGACCAGGTTATCAACTGGGCCCGGACCGGCTCCATGTGGCCCATGACCTTCGGCCTGGCCTGCTGTGCGGTTGAAATGATGCAAGCGGCGGCCTCCCGGTACGATATGGACCGTTTCGGCATCATTTTCCGTCCCAGTCCCCGCCAATCCGACGTGATGATCGTCGCCGGCACCCTGACCAACAAGATGGGTCCCGCCCTGCGCAAGGTCTATGACCAGATGGCCGAGCCGCGCTGGGTGATCTCCATGGGTTCCTGCGCCAACGGCGGCGGCTACTACCACTACTCCTACGCCGTGGTCCGCGGCTGCGACCGGGTGGTGCCCGTGGATGTCTATGTCCCCGGCTGTCCACCCACGGCGGAGGCGCTGCTCTACGGCATCATGCAGTTGCAGGAGAAGATCCGCCGCACCAACACCATTGCGCGTCAGAGCGCCTAGTCCTATGAATATGAGTGCCCAGACAACCCCCGAAGAGCGGCTGGACCAACTGGAGGAGAACCTGCGCGAGCGGTTTGAATCCCGGGGCTGCGAGATCCTGTGTGGTTTTGGTGAGATCACCATGGTGGTCCCCAGGGAGAAACTCGAATCCGTGGCGCTGGAGTTGCGCGACGCCAAGCCCTTCCGCTTCGAAGAGGTGATCGACGTCTGCGGCGTGGATTACGCCACCTACGGCCAGCAGGAGTGGGCCACCGACGCCGCTTCCTCCACCGGCTTCGGGCGCGGCCAAGAGAAGGACACAGGAGAGTGGGACAAGACGGAGCGGTTCGCCGCCGTCTACCATCTGCTGTCGGTAAGCAACAATCAACGGCTGCGGCTGCGTGTGTTCGTGGATACGCAGCGCCCCATTGTCGCCACCATGACCGGGATCTGGTCCGGCGCCAACTGGTTCGAGCGCGAGGCGTTCGACATGTACGGCATCCTGTTTAGCGGCCATCCCGACCTGCGCCGCATCCTCACCGACTACGGCTTTATCGGCCACCCCTTCCGCAAGGACTTCCCGCTCAGCGGCCATGTGGAGATGCGCTACGATCCGGAGCAGCAGCGGGTGATCTATGAGCCGGTAACCATCGAACAGCGGCCTCAGGTGCCCAAGGTGATCCGCGAGGACAACCGCTACCTGAGTGAAGCACCAAAACAGCAGGACGCCGCCGATGCCTGAGATTCGTAACTACACCCTGAATTTCGGACCCCAGCACCCCTCCGCGCACGGTGTGCTGCGTCTGGTGCTGGAGATGGACGGCGAGGTGATCGAACGCGCCGACCCGCATATCGGTCTGTTGCACCGCGGCACCGAGAAGCTGGCGGAGCAGAAGCCCTATAACCACGCCATCCCCTATATGGACCGGCTCGATTACGTCTCCATGATGTGCAACGAGCACGGCTACGTGGCGGCCATCGAAAAGCTGCTGGGTGTGGAGGTGCCGGAACGGGCCCAGTACATCCGGGTGATGTTCGACGAGATCACCCGCATCCTGAACCACCTCATGTGGCTCGGCACCCATGCGCTGGATATCGGCGCCATGACGGTCTTCCTCTACGCCTTCCGCGAACGTGAGGACCTGATGGACTGCTACGAGGCGGTCTCCGGCGCCCGCATGCACGCCGCCTACTACCGGGTGGGTGGCGTCTACCGCGATCTTCCTGACCAGATGCCCCGGGTGGAGAACAACCAGTTCCGCAGCGAGGCGGATGTGGCACGGCTCAACGAGGCGCGCCAGGGTTCGCTGCTCGATTTTATCGAGGACTTCGCCGATCGCTTCCCGGCCCTGGTGGATGAGTACGAGACTCTGCTCACCGACAACCGGATCTGGAAGCAGCGCACCGTGGGCATCGGCGTGGTATCGCCGGAACGGGCCCTGCAGCTCGGGTTTACCGGCCCCATGATCCGCGGTTCCGGCTTCGCCTGGGACCTGCGCAAGAAACAGCCCTACGCCGCCTACGACAAGATGGATTTCGATATCCCGGTAGGTCAGAACGGCGACTGTTACGACCGTTACCTGGTGCGGGTGGAAGAGCTGCGCCAGTCCACCCGCATTATCAAGCAATGCATCAAGTGGCTGCGCGAGAATCAGGGCCCGGTGATTATCGAGGATCACAAGATCGCGCCGCCCAGCCGCAACGGCATGAAAGACGGCATGGAAGGCCTGATTCACCACTTCAAGCTGTTCACCGAGGGCTACTGCCCGCCCGCGGGCGAGGCCTACGCCGCGGTGGAAGCGCCCAAGGGCGAGTTCGGTTGCTACATCGTTTCCGATGGTTCCAATAAGCCCTACCGCCTGAAGATCCGGGCGCCTGGCTTCCCGCATCTTGCCGCCATGGACGAGATGACCCGCGGGCACATGCTGGCCGATGTCACGGCCGTGATCGGAACCATGGATGTCGTATTCGGGGAGATTGACCGCTGATGAGTTTCAAGACTCAACCAATGACCACCGTCACCACGGCGCCGGATAAAGAGAAGCTCTTTACCCCGGAGATCCGTGCCCACATCGACCGCTGGATCGCCAAGTACCCGGAGGGTTGGCAACAGTCCGCCTGCATGGAGGCCCTGCGCGTGGTGCAGGAGGAAAACGGCGGCTGGCTTACCGAGGCGCTGATGGACGACGTGGCCGCCTATCTGGACATGCCGCCCATCGCCGTTTACGAGGTGGCCACCTTCTACTCCATGTACGAGCACAAGCCGGTGGGCAAGCACAAGCTCTGCATGTGCACCAACATCTCCTGCATGATCAACGGCTCCGACGAGGTGGTGGGTCACCTGGAGAACAAGCTCGGCATTAAACTCGGCGAGACCACGGCGGATGGCAAGTACACCCTGAAAGAGGTGGAGTGCCTGGGCGCCTGCGGCGGCGCGCCCGCCATGCAGATCGACAAGCAGTATTACGAAAATCTGTCTCCCGAGCAGATTGACAAGATCCTGGACGAGTTGGAGTAACCCATGGCCGAGCAAGTGATTCTTCGTAATCAGGATCTCGATCGTCCCTGGGAGATGGAGCAGTACCGCAGCCGTGGCGGTTACGAGATGCTGACCCGAATCTTCAAGGGTGAGATGACCCCGGCGCAGATCATCGACGTGGTGAAGGCCTCCGGGCTGCGCGGCCGTGGCGGCGCGGGTTTCCCCACGGGTGTTAAATGGAGCTTCATCAACCGCGACGCCCCGGGCGACGTCTATCTGGTCTGCAACTCGGACGAGGGCGAACCCGGCACCTTCAAGGACCGCGATATCCTGCGCTACAACCCGCACCAGCTGGTGGAGGGGATGATCATCGCCGGCTACGCCATCGGCGCGCGGGCGGGCTACAACTACATCCGCGGCGAGTTCTGGGAGCCGTATGAGCGTTTCGAGGCCGCCCTGGAAGACGCCCGCAAGGCGGGGTTCCTGGGCAAGAACATCCTCGGCTCCGGTTTCGATTTCGACATTCACGTCCACCTCGGCGCCGGCGCCTACGTCTGCGGTGAGGAGTCGGCGCTGCTGGAGTCCATCGAGGGCAAGAAGGGACAGCCGCGGTTCAAGCCGCCGTTTCCCGCCCAGGTGGGTCTCTACGGCTGCCGCACCATCATCAACAACACCGAGTCCCTCACCGCCATTCCAGTGATCCTGGAGAAGGGCGGCGAGTGGTTCAAGAACCTCGGCGTGGAGAACAGCGGCGGCACCAAGTTGTTCTCCATCTCGGGCAACGTGGCCAACCCCGGCGTGTTTGAGATCCCCATGGGCACCCCCTTCGCCAAACTGCTGGAGATGGCGGGCGGCGTAAAGGACGGCCGCAAGCTCAAGGCGGTGATCCCCGGCGGCTCCTCCTCGCCCATTATTCCGGGCGAGCAGATGATGGAACTGACCATGGATTACGACACCATCGCCAAGGCGGGCTCCATGCTCGGCTCCGGCGCGGTGATCGTGCTCGACGACCGCCAGTGCATGGTGAAGGTGCTGGAGCGCATGTCCTACTTCTATTACGAAGAGTCCTGCGGCCAGTGCACCCCGTGCCGCGAGGGCACCGGCTGGCTGTGGCGCATCATCCGCCGCATCGAGAACGGCGAGGGCAGGCCGGAAGACCTGGACCTGCTGCTGGATATCGGCGGCAAGATCGCCGGGCGCACCGTCTGCGCCCTGGGCGACGCGGCGGTGATGCCGGTACAGGGGATGCTGCGGCATTTCCGCGACGAGTTTCAGTATCACATCGACCACAAGAAGTGTCTGGCCGGGTGATGAAGAGTTGAAAAACGATTAGCCACAGAGGGCACAGAGAACACAGAGGCGTGCTGTTTCAAACATGACTTTGTGTTGTTGAAGAAGCGCCGGGGCTAATGGTTGGGACATAGATCGGAACAAATTTTAGCAATCATACGCCTCCGTGATCTCTGTGATCTCTGTGGCAATAAATTGATTAGAGAAATAATTGATGTCTGAAGAGCAGACGATAACCATCGAAGTAGACGGCCGGGAGCTGAAGGCTCAGCCCGGTGCCAAGCTCATCGACGTGACCGATGCGGCGGGCATCCATATCCCCCGGTTCTGCTACCACAAGAAGCTGTCCACGGCGGCCAACTGCCGCATGTGCCTGGTGGAAGTGGAGAAGGTGCCCAAGCCCCTGCCCGCCTGCGCCACCACCGTCACCGACGGCATGAAGGTGTTCACCAAGTCCCCCATGGCGCTGGCGGCGCAGAAGGGGACCATGGAGTTCCTGCTCATCAACCACCCCCTGGACTGCCCCATCTGCGACCAGGGCGGCGAGTGCGAACTACAGGACGTGGCCCTCGGCTACGGCAGCTGCGATAGCCGTTACATCGAAGGCAAGCACGTGATCCCCAAGGCCGACATCGGCCCGCTGATCAACGCCAACTTCGACCGCTGCATCCACTGCACCCGCTGCGTCCGCTTCGGCGCCGAAATCGCGGGTATCCGCGAGCTGGGCGCCACTGGCCGCGGTGAGCACATGACCATCGGCACCTATGTGGAGAAGAGCATCGATTCCGAGCTTTCGGGCAACGTGATCGACCTCTGCCCGGTGGGCTCTCTGACCTCGCGGCCCTACCGCTATCAGGCCCGTCCCTGGGAACTGGTGCAGCGCGAAGCCGTCGCCCCCCACGACTCCCTGGGTTCCAATATCAACCTGCACCTGCGCGGCCATCGTGTGATGCGGGTGCATCCCCGCGATAACGAGGCCATCAATGAGTGCTGGATCTCCGACCGCGACCGCTTCAGCTATGAAGGGCTGTACAGCGCGGAGCGTCTCGAGACCCCGCTGGTCAAGCGCAACGGCAGTTGGCAGCAGGCCGGTTGGGAAGAGGCGCTGGAGATCGCCGCCAAGGGACTGAAGGAGGCCGGCGCCAACGTAGGCGCGCTGCTTTCTCCCGCGGCCACCCTGGAGGAGCTGCACCTGGCGCAGAAGATCGCTCGCGGGCTGGGCAGCGACAGTGTGGATTCCCGTCTGCGGCAGGCCGATTTTCGGGCCGGCGCCTCCGCCCGTCCCTGGCTCGGTCAGGCCATCGCCGAGGTGGAGCAGCTGAATGCCGCGCTGGTGATCGGCTCCAATCTGCGCAAGGACCTGCCCATGCTCAACCACCGTCTGCGCAAGGCGGCCAACAACGGCGCGGCGGTGAGCTTCATCAATCCCCTGGCGCTGGATCTCAACTACCGCGCACAGCAGCTGGTCAACGGCCCGGCCGGAATGGTCTCGGACCTGGCGGCCATCGCCAAGGCCCTGGGCGCCTCCGGCGGTCCCATCGACAGCGCCCAGCCGGGTGAAGCGCACCAGGCGGTGGCGGACAGCCTCAAGAACGGCGGCAACAGCGCGGTGCTGCTGGGCAATCTGGCCGTGGCGCACCCCGACTACTCCATACTCGGCTCGCTGGCGGCGGCCATCGCCGACGCCTGCGGCGCCAAACTGGGCGCGCTGCCCGAGGCGGCCAACAGCGTGGGCGCGCAGCTCGCCAACGCCGTTTCCCAGAGGGAGGGCGGCGATGCCCGCTCCATGCTGGAGACCCCCTGCAAGGGCTATCTGCTGCTGGGCGTGGAACCCGGATACGATCTCTGGAATCCCTCCCTGGCCCGTCAGGCCCTGGGCGGCGCCGACTGCGTGGTGGCCCTGAGCGCCTACCGCAGCAGCGATCTGGAAGCGGTGGCGGATGTCATCCTGCCCATGGCCGCTTTCGCCGAGACCTCCGGCACCTATGTGAACGCCGAAGGCGCCTGGCAATCCTTCGCGGGAGCGGCCGCCCCCGTGGGCGAGGCGCGTCCCGGCTGGAAGATCCTGCGGGTGCTGGGCAACCTGCTGAATCTGGACGGTTTTGATCAGGTGAGTTCCGAAGAGGTGCTGGCCGAGGTCCGGACCGAAACGGAGGGCCGCGAACTCAATAACGCATTCCCGGCACCCAACGGTGCGGAGCTGCGCTCAAGCGGCGGCCTGATGCGCGTGGGCGATGTGCCCATCTACGCCCTGGACCCGCTGGTGCGCCGGGCCAACGCCCTGCAACAGACCCGCGATGCCGCCGTTGCGGCGATTCGCGTTAACGCCTCGGTGGCGGGCGCGGCCGGTCTGGAAGAGGGCGCCCAGGCGGCGATGGTGCAGGACGGCGCTCGGGCGGTGCTGCCGGTGGTAATCGATCCCAGTGTGCCGGATGGCTGCGTCCGGGTGTCGGCCGCCCTGGCCGGGACCGAGATGCTGGGCGGACAGTTTGGTGAAGTGACCCTGGAGAAAGTGTAACGATGGAAGCATTGATCAATCTCTGGGAGTGGCTGGGCGAGAATCTGCTGGTGGTGCAGATTCTGATCAAGATCGTCGCCATCGTGCTGCCGTTGATGCTCTGCGTCGCCTATTTCACCTATGCGGAGCGCAAGATCATCGGCGCCATGCAGGTCCGTATCGGCCCCAACCGGGTGGGTTTTTTCGGTTTCCGGCTGTTCGGCCTGGGTCAGCCCATCGCCGACGCCGTGAAGCTGATGTTCAAGGAGATCATCATCCCCAGCCAGGCGAACAAGACGCTGTTCCTGATCGCGCCCCTGCTGACCCTGGGACCGGCCCTGGCCGCCTGGGCGGTGTTTCCTTTTGATGCGGGGCTGGTACTGGCGGATATCAACGTGGGCCTGCTCTACATCCTGGCCCTCACCTCGGTGGGGGTTTACGGCGTGATCATCGCCGGCTGGGCCTCCAACTCCAAGTACGCCTTCCTCGGCGCCATGCGCTCGGCGGCGCAGATTGTCTCCTACGAGATCGCCATGGGTTTCGCCATCGTGGGCGTGCTGGTGGCGGCGGGAAGCCTCAATCTGGGCGAGATCGTCCGCGCCCAGGCGGGCGAGGGCGGCCTGTTCAACTGGTTCTGGCTGCCCCTGCTGCCCCTGTTCGTGATCTATTTCGTCTCCGGCGTGGCCGAGACCAACCGCGCCCCCTTCGATGTGGCGGAGGGTGAGTCGGAGATCGTGGCCGGGTTCCATGTGGAGTACTCGGGCATGCCGTTCGCCCTGTTCTTCCTCGGCGAATACGCCAACATGATCCTGATCTCGGCCCTGAGCGCCCTGATGTTCCTCGGCGGCTGGCTGTCACCGTTCCCGGCCTTCTTGGGGCTGGATAGCATTCCTGTTATCGGGATTCTGCTCGGCGACGGCATTCACTGGCTGTTCCTGAAGACCCTGTTCTTCGGCTTCCTGTTCCTGTGGTTCCGCGCCACCTTTCCCCGTTATCGCTATGACCAGATCATGCGTCTGGGCTGGAAGGTGTTCATCCCCATCACCATCGTCTGGATTCTGGTGATAGGCGTAGCCGTGGTTTACGAATTGCCCTGGTGGTTTGATTGATGAAAGTTCTGGTCGACTATATCAAGAGCCTTTTTCTTCTGGAGTTGCTCCGGGGCATGAGTGTCACGGGGCGCTATCTCTTCAAGAAGAAGTTTACGATCCAGTATCCGGAAGAGCGGGCGCCCATGTCGCCGCGTTTCCGCGGACTGCATGCCCAACGCCGCTATGAAAACGGCGAGGAGCGCTGCATCGCCTGTAAGTTGTGCGAGGCCACCTGTCCGGCGCAGGCCATCACCATTGAGGCCGCCCCGCGTGAGGATGGCTCCCGCCGCACCACCCGTTACGACATCGATCTGTTCAAGTGCATCTTCTGCGGTTATTGCCAGGAGTCCTGCCCGGTGGACGCCATCGTGGAGACCCGTGTGTACGAGTATCACTTCGAGGAGCGGGGTGAAAACATCATGACCAAGGAGAAGCTGTTGGCTCTGGGCGATAAGCATGAAAAACAGATTGCGGCCGACATCGCGGCTCAGGCCAAATACCGTTGAGGAGTGACCGGTGACGTTTGAAAAGTTTCTGTTCTACGTTTTTGCCGCCATTCTGGTGTCTGCCGCCACTATGGTGATCACCCGGCGCAATCCGGTACACGCCGCCCTGTTCCTGGTGCTGACCTTCGTCTCCAGCGCGGGTATCTGGATGCTGGCGGAAGCGGAGTTCCTGGCCATCGCCCTGGTGCTGGTCTATGTGGGCGCGGTGATGGTGCTGTTCCTGTTCGTGGTGATGATGCTGGATATCGACGTGGCCACACTGCGCGCGGGCTTTATCAAATATCTGCCGCTTGGACTTTTGATCGCGGCCGTCATGGCGGTGGAGATCTTCCTGGTGGTGGGGCCGGCCAATTTCGGCCTTGAGCAGTTCGCCGCGCCAGAGCCCCATGCGGCCGACTACAGCAATATCGCGGAGTTGGGCGGCGTGCTCTACACCGTCTACATGTACCCGTTCGAGATCGCGGCGGTGATCCTGCTGGTGGCGATTATCGCGGCCATCGGCCTGACCATGCGCAAGCGTCCCGAGACCAAGTACCAGAACCCCTCCGAGCAGGTGAAAGTGAAGAAGGGACCGGACCGCATCCAGGTGGTCTCCATGAAGGCCGAACCGAAGATGGAGGTGAAACGATGATTGCGCTTTCCGATTATCTGATCCTGGGCGCGATCCTGTTCTCCCTCAGCATCGCGGGGATCTTTCTCAACCGCAAGAATGTGATCATTCTGCTGATGTGCATCGAACTGATGCTGCTGGCGGTAAATATCAACTTTATCGCCTTCTCCCACTTTCTGGGCGACACGGCGGGGCAGGTGTTTGTGTTCTTCATCCTCACCGTGGCCGCGGCCGAAGCGGCTATCGGCCTGGCGATTCTGGTGGTGCTGTTCCGTAACCGGGGCACCATCAACGTGGCTGACCTGGATACTCTGAAAGGCTAAGCATGGAAAAGATTTATCTCTTAATAGTGCTGGCGCCCCTGATCGGCGCAATCATCGCCGGCTTCTGGGGCGGCAAGATCGGCCGCGCGGGCGCCCACTGGGTGACCAGCAGCGGCGTCGGTATCTCCGCACTGCTCTCCCTCTATGTACTGGGCAGCTTCATCTGGGGCGGTCTGGAGCCGTTCAACGGCGCCGTCTATACCTGGATGGTAAGCGACGGTATGCACATGGAGGTAGGTTTCCTGGTGGATCAGCTTACCGCCATGATGATTACGGTGGTCACCTTCGTCTCTTTCTGTGTGCACATCTACACCATCGGTTATATGGCGCACGACGAAGAGAACTGGCCCGAAGGGAGCCTGGCCGGGCGCAACAGCTACCAGCGTTTCTTCAGCTATATCTCCCTGTTCACCTTCTCCATGCTGATGCTGGTGATGGCCAACAACTTCCTGCAGCTGTTCTTCGGCTGGGAGGCGGTGGGTCTGGTCTCCTACCTGCTGATCGGTTTCTGGTCGGTGCGCCCCACCGCCATCTTCGCCAATCTCAAGGCGTTTCTGGTGAATAGGGTAGGGGACTTCGGTTTTATCCTCGGCATCGCCGCCGTGGCCATGTACTTCGGCAGCATCGACTACGCCGAGGTGTTCGCCCTGGCCATGGACCCGGCGCAAGACTTCGCCAATAAACAGATCGACCTGTTCGGTGGCGTCTCCCTGATGAGCGCCATCGGCATCCTGCTGTTCATCGGCGCCATGGGCAAGTCGGCCCAGGTCCCGCTGCATGTGTGGCTGCCCGACTCCATGGAGGGTCCGACCCCCATCTCCGCGCTGATCCACGCCGCCACCATGGTGACCGCGGGTATCTTTATGGTGGCGCGCATGTCGCCGCTGTATGAGCTGTCCGAAACGGCGCTCAGCTTCGTCATGGTGATCGGCGCCACCACCGCCTTCTTTACTGGTTTGATCGGCATTGTGCAGAACGACATCAAGCGGGTGGTGGCCTACTCCACCCTCTCCCAGCTCGGCTATATGATGACCGCCCTGGGCGCGTCCGCCTATGCCGCCGGGGTGTTCCACCTCATGACCCACGCCTTCTTCAAGGCGCTGCTGTTCCTGGCCGCCGGTTCGGTAATCATCGGCATGCATCACGATCAGGACATCCGCAACATGGGCGGTATCCGCAAGTACATGCCCATCACCTGGTTTACCGCACTGCTCGGCTCGCTGGCCTTGATCGGCTTCCCCGGTTTCTCCGGCTTTTTCTCCAAGGACGCCATCATCGAGGCGGTGCATCTCTCCGCGCTGCCCGTGTCCGGCTACGCCTACTGGATGCTGTTCCTGGGTGTGTTCGTGACCGCCCTCTATAGCTTCCGCATGTACTTCCTGGTGTTCCACGGCCAGGGTCCGCGTGACGAACACGCCAAGGCCCATCTGCACGAATCGCCCAAGGTGGTGTGGGTGCCGCTGGTGCTGCTGGCCATTCCTTCCGTGGTCATCGGCTGGCCCACCGTCGGTCCCATGCTGTTCGGCGACTGGTTCACCTCCGCCATCCATGTGCTGCCGCAGCACGATGTGCTGGGCGAGATGGCCAAGAATTACCATGGTCCGTTTGCCTTCATGCTGCACGGCCTCGGTCTGGTGACCGTGCTGGCCCTCGGCGGCGCCGTGGTGGCCTGGTTCATCTATATGAAGCGGCCGGATATCGCCGAGCGCATCAAGACGGTGGCCGCTCCGCTCTACAAGATGCTGGACAAGAAGTACTGGGTCGACGAGGTCTATCTGGCCCTGTTTGCCGGCGGCAGCCGCGGTATCGGCAAGTTCTTCTGGAAGGCGGGTGACCAGAAGCTGATCGATGCGTTCATCATCAACGGCTCCGCCAAAACCGTTGGCCGGATCGCGGGCGCGGTGCGCGCCATCCAGACCGGCTACCTGTTCCACTACGCCATTGCCATGATCCTGGGTCTGCTGTTGCTGCTGACCTGGTTCGTGATTTTATAAGTTAGGACACAACGTATGTTTGCAGACTTGCCCTTACTCAGCCTGACCATCTGGTTGCCGATTATCGGCGGCATCCTGGTGCTTGCCAGCGGTGATAAGGCGGCCAATGCTTCGCGCTGGACGGCGCTGACCGTTGCGATCCTTACCTTTATCGTGAGCCTGCCCCTGTGGTCCGGAAAATCCGAAGCCAAACGCCAGGCCTCCGCCGGGCGCATGGAGATGGCCGCCGCCCAGCGGCGTCGGCTGGAACTGGAACTGACGGAGCGCCTCGACGCGGCCCTGTTCCGGCT
>JBNKPL010000021.1:23349-27409 GCA_050295355.1 Sedimenticolaceae bacterium | reverse complement strand
TACGGCGTCGTGGATCTGGGTCAGGTCGGAGTTCTGCATCAGCGCGGTGCCGAAGTCGGTGATCTTTACGTCGGTGCCCTCGGAGATCAGCAGGTTGGCCGGTTTGATGTCCCGATGGATCACGCCGTTGCGCGCCGCGTAGTCCAGGGCGGTGGAGCACTTGAAGATGATTTCGATAACGTTATCGAAGGGCAGCAGGTTGTCGGGTGAACAGTACCGCTCCAGGGTGTAGCCGGCCACGTACTCCATAACGATATAGTGGAGGTCGTCCTCCAGACCCGCGTCGTACACGGTGACGATGTGGGGGTGGCGAAGCTTGCCCGCCAGGCTCGCCTCGTTGATGAACATCTTGCGGAATTTATCCCCATGCACGGGATCGCTGAACACCGCCTGTTTGGCGATCTTGATCGCCACATGCTGGCCGGTAAAGGGGTCCTCGCCGAGATAGACGGTGGCGGTGGCCCCCTTGTCGATCACGTTCAGGATCTGGAATTTGCCGATGGTCTCACGCATGTTCAGGCCTGCCGGACCGGGTTGGAGAGCTGCCCGATCTTTTCGATCTCGATGGTTACCTGATCGCCATCCTTGAGAAACAGGGGCGGGGTGCGCGCCACGCCCACGCCGGGCGGGGTGCCGGTCAGAATCACGGTGCCGGGCTGCAAGGTGGTGTCCTTGCTCAGTTCGCTGATCAGCCGGGCGACACCGAAGATCATGTCGGAGGTGTGTCCCTCCTGCACCACCTCGCCATTCAGCACGCAGCGCACGGCCAGGGCCTGCGGGTCCGGGATCTCGTCTTTCGTCACCAGCACCGGCCCCAGGGGGCAGAAGGTGTCGAAGCTCTTGCCGCGTACCCACTGGCCGCCCCCGGCGTGTTTCTGCCAGCGGCGGGCGGATACATCGTTGGCGCAGGTGTAGCCGAAGACGTGGTTCAGCGCCTCCGCCTCGGAGACATTCCGCGCGGCGCTGCCGATCACCACCGCCAGCTCCGCCTCGTAGTCCACTTCGGGGCCGCGCAGGGAGCAGGCGGGCAGCAGAATATCGTCCATGGGATGATTGACCGCGCCGGTCGGTTTCATAAACAGGATCGGGTACTCGGACACCTGCTGCCCGGTCTCTTCCGCGTGGGCGTGGTAGTTGAGGCCGATGCAGAGGATGTTGCTGGGCGCCAGGGGCGCCAGGCGCTTGTGGATGGGGACCGATTTGCCCGTTTTTTCCAGCGGGCCGAACAGGGTTCCCTCCAGCAGCTCGGCGGAGCCGTCACCGAGGTCGAGCCCGTAATGGATGCAGTCGTCTAGCGAGATAAAACGTGTGATTCGCATCTTTTCTTGAATTTCTAAGCCTGGCGGCCAACAGAGGTTGAATACCTTTGTTTCGGCCCGGTTGGATAATACCTTAAATCGATGTGCCTGATTTGTGGAATTGGTCTCATGGAACCTGTTCGCCCGCCTGGAACGCGCCTGCCTGCCCGATGAAATCACCGATGGAGAGCACGGGATCGAGGTGCAGGTTCAGGTGGCTGAGTTCGCTGCTGACCACCGGGGAGGCCTCGAACTGGGGGCCGGTCAGGGTGTCGCTCAACAGGTCCTTCAGCTCCAGCACCAGCGGAACCGCGCACAGGATGAGGGTCATGATCAGGGCCTGGCGGCGCTGGGCGTGGACGCTGTTCTGAAAATAGACGGCCAGCAGCAGCGGCAGGAACAGGACGGTCCAGAGCAACGCGACCACCAGTTCCGGCCACAGGGAGGAGAAGAGGTAGTTGAAAAACTCGCTCACTGGAATCTGCACCATCAGACTGAGCAGAATCAGCGAAGCGAGGGTCCAGGCGCTCATGTACTCCCAGCGGTGAACCGAAAGGCGGTTCAGGGCCGAGATGGAGCCGGCCAGGACCAGCAGGATGATGACCGATTCCAGGGTGTCGCCCAGGTACCACTGGGCGGTTTTGGCGGTGAAGGCGGTGAGGTATTTTTCCAGCAGGATATAGCCCATGACGATCAGCGGCATCAGCACCGCCCACAGCCGGCTGTGGAAGAAACAGAAGTTGCCGTTCTCGCACCCCATGAGGCGGGTCTTCTCCACTGCATGGCCGGGGGCGAGCAGCCGCGCCTTGACCCGGCCCATCTGGGAATGGGCCGGGAGGGTGAACGGCTCGCAGGTGGCGCCGAGCTTTTTGCCGTTTTTGCGGGTGATGTTCTCGCGGGAGAGGTTTTGCGCCAGCAGCGCGCCGGACTCATCCCGCTCGATCCGCAACTGGTGGGGGGAGACGGTGGGATCGGAGAGGATGATGTCGTTATCCAGGGCGCGCCCGATGGTGACGGGGAACGACTCAACCCGGATGTATTCATGCAGCGTCCGGCGCTGGATCTCCAGGATCACCCTTTCCATGCCAACCCCTCCAGAAAATTCCGCACCAGTTCCAGCGCGCTCTCATAGTGGGTGCCGGTCAGGTAGAGATTGAAAATCATCCCTTTCCGCTCCTCGCCGGTCATGGCGGCGGTGAGTATCAGGTCGCTGAGTTCGGGATAGCGGATATAGTCGCGGCGGCAAAGATTCACCTTCCAGGGTTTTTCACCGACGGTCACAAAGCGGATCTCGCAACTGAAGTTGGTGACGTCTTCCTTGTTGGCCTCGCTGCGAAAGTGCGGCGAGAATTCGGACTGATAGAGGTTATGGAAGGCGATGGCGCTTAGCTCCTCGCTCTCCAGCCATTCATACTCGTAGCGGATCTGGCCCACATCCAGTTCGTCATAGAGAAAGATGCTGTTCTGGTTGTCGCAACGGGTATAGAGGCGGCGGTATTTCTCATTGGGCTTGGGCGGATGGCTGCCGTCCCAGCAGCGGATGGTGTGGGAGAGTTCGCCCGGCACCTGGAATTTGCCGAAATCGGTCTTTGGCCACTCCTCTTCAATCAGTCGTTGCAGATAGGCGGTCTGCTGCTCCTTCAACTGCCCGCCGATGTAGGGGAGTAGTTCCGTGACCGGCTCCCGATTCCGCGCGGCGATCCGTTCCAGGATCTGATCGAGATAGCGGGAAGGGATGATAAAACTGATGTTGTTGCCCGCCGTGGCCACGTTGACGCCGATGACGCGGCCCTGTACGTCCAGGGTGGGGCCACCGCTCATGCCGGGGTTGAGGCTGCCGGAAAAATGGATACGGCCGTCATCGCTTTGGGGTATGACGCCGTTGTTGGTGCCGTCGGTAAGGGACATGCCCAGGTCGTGGGGGTTGCCCATGGCGAACAGGGCCGCTCCCTTGTCTGGCAGCGGTCCGGTCTTCAGCGGGGTTCCGAGTTCGTTGTCCGCCCGCAGAACGGCCAGGTCGTGGGGCACGTCCAGGTCCATGATGGTCAGGGGGCCGCGGCGGCCGTCATTGGCGAGGTACTCCAGGCTGTAGGTCTCGGGCTTGTGCACGAAACTGCTGACCACATGGTAGTTGGTGGCCAGCAGGTTCTTTTCTCCCGCCACAAAACCGCTGCCGATGCTCGATTTCTCTCCCGTGGACTGGTTGATCACCAGTACCTGATAGAGCGATCCCACCTTGCGGTTGAACAGGGTCTCGGCATTGAAGGCCGCGGCATTCAGCGGGAAAAGGAGTGCCAGCAGCAGCCAGGCCAGGGGCGGCAGGTTAGGGGAGAGGAAGGGGCGATACGATACGGGTTCCCATCGCGTAGTTGTTGTGTTGTCCAAAAACCGGCACCTCGGTTCCAAAAGCATCGTGGCCTTCTAAATCACTACCATTTTACTCCTCCCCCACAAGTGGGGGAGGTTGGGAGGGGGAGTCCAAAGCTGGCTGAGTTCCCACTCTAATTTCCGCCGCAAGCGGGCGGGGCATCGAAGAAAGATATCACTATTTGCGGATTCCGTTTGAGACTTTAGTTCACTTTGGTTCGATCAACAGGGTGTTGATAAAACCCTCCAGCCCGCGGGTATATTGCTCGCCACTGAGCAGGAAGCCGTCGTTATGGCCGCCGCGAATGGAGAGGAACTGTTTCGGTTCCCTGGCGGCGGCGAACAGTTGCTGGCCATGGTCATAAGGGATGATTTCGTCGTCCGGGCTGTGGATT
>JBNKPL010000021.1:0-23250 GCA_050295355.1 Sedimenticolaceae bacterium | reverse complement strand
CAGCAGGGGACGGTTCAGAGAGAGGAGATGTTTCCGGGTGTTGTATTGAAAGCGTGAGATCCAGCGTACCGGGAGGTAAGGGTAGTAGTGAGCGGCCATGTCGGGCACGGAGCTGAAGGCGGACTCCACGATCAGGCCCAACGGCTCCTGGTCCACGGCCAGCCGGCTGGCGATGGCGGCGCCCAGGGAGCGGCCGAAGAGGATGATCTGGCTGGGTGGTATCTCCCGTTGCCTGGTCAGGTAGTCCCAGGCGGCCTCCGCATCCAGGTAGGTGCCCTGTTCCGACGGACTCCCTTCGCTCTGTCCATACCCGCGGTAGTCGAAGATCAGAACGTTCAGGCCCAGTTGATGGAAGAGGACGATGGACTCCATGCGGTGGGAGATGTTGCCCGCGTTGCCGTGGCAGAACAGCAGGGTGGCCCGTGGATTTTCCGTCGGGATAAACCAGCCGTGCAGGGTGAGGCCGTCGCGGGTCTTGAGCTGAAGCTCTTCATATTCCAGGCCGTAGCGGCCGGGGGTGAGCATAAGCTCCCGCGAGGGGAGGTTGGGGTAGTAGAGCATGCCCGACTGGGTGAAATAGAGGAACAGCGCCAGTGTGGCGTAGAGGACGCCAGCGGTGATCACTATGGATATGAGGGTTCGGAGCATGACAGAATGGATGTGGTGTTCGAAGTATTGAGTATAGAGTCAAACAGAATCACAGGTGACCCATGACGACCATTGAAGAGCAGACGGTTGAACGTTTTTGTGATGGCTACTCCTGTACCCAGGCGGTGCTTTCGGTCTGCGCCTCCCGCTACGGACTGGATGAGGATACGGCAGTGCGCATCGCCGCCGGGTTTGGCGGCGGTATCGGACGAAGCGGCCGGACCTGCGGTGCGGCAACGGGCGCGATTATGGTCCTCGGCCTCATGCGCGGGAGCGCAGTTGCCCAAGACCGGGCGGCAAAGGACGAGGTTTATCGGCTAGCGCAGGCATTGTTAAAGCGCTTTGAAGACAGGTGCGGATCGAGCCAATGCCGCGAACTACTGGGATGCGATATATCCGGGCCGGAGGGGTATGCACAGGCACGGGAACAGGATCTGTTCGCCACCCGCTGTCCAGCCTATCTAAAAACCGTGGTTCAGATACTCGAAGAGCTGACATCAGACTATTCATAATCACCTCCCAGCATGGCGAGCTTCAGGGTGCGGTTGGCCGGGTGCTGGCCGAACCAGACCGTGAGCATGGCCTGGGCCGTCTCTTTATCCTGGATATCCCCCATGGTCTGTCCATTGATGCGCACGCGGATACCGCGCCGGGGCAGGACATCGATCTCCAGTACATCCCCGCGCCGGAGTTCTTCCAGCCCGGCGGTCAGCCGCTGGAATTTACGGCTGAGACGCAGCGCCTCGCGGGGCGGATAGTTGTTTTCCAGGGAGCGTAGGAGCAGGCTCTGCAGGTCATTCGCGGTGAGCTGGCGATAGAGGATATGCAGCCGGATGCGCTTCAGGCCCGGCAAATCCATGGCGCGGGCGGCAGGTTCTTGCCGCATGGGCAGGTAGAGCGCGCCCACGAACAGGTTGGAAAACATGTGCGTGACCAGGCCGGCACCGTTCAAAACCAGGGGCTGACCGCGCCACTCCACCTGTTCCGGCAGCTTTATGCCCGCGATTTCCTTGGAAAAAACCGGTTGCGCCGGGATCAGGGCCATCGCAAGCAACCACATCAGAGATCTTTTCATACGAACCTCCATGGCTACGGGTACTAGAGATTCGGTTGTGGTGTCGCAACTTCCGTTCCAGGGATAGGGGTAGGGTAATTCGGTTTGGGCGTGCCAAATCCCAGGCGGGTTGAGGACTGAACATTTTATAGCCACAGAGGTCACAGAGGGGCACAGAGAAGCAAGAGATGTTCTCAGTGATCTATGTGCCCTCTGTGGCTAAAGCAGTTTTAAGCGGTCAGGTGTAGTGAGTAGTAATAGCTATGTTTTCCAAGACCTCGGGCCTCTGAATATGGTTTAATTCCCACCTATGTTCAAACCCCTCGAACTCTTCATCGGCCTGCGCTACACACGGGCCAAACGCCGCAACCACTTCATCTCCTTCAGCTCCTTTATCTCGGTGCTGGGTATCTTCCTGGGCATGACGGTGCTCATTACCGTGCTGTCGGTGATGAACGGCTTTCACAAGGAGATCCGGGAGCGCACCCTCGGTATGGCCTCCCACGCCAGCATCTCCTCGGTGGACGACGGCCTGGAGGAGTGGCGGCAGGCCATGGAGCTGTCCCAGGCCCACCCCCGGGTGATCGGTCAGGCCCCCTATGTGGAGGCCCAGACCATGCTGGTGAACGGCCCCGCCGTGAGCGGCGCCCTGATCCGCGGCGTGTTGCCTGAGCTGGAGCCCAGTGTATCCGATGTGGGTGAGAAGATGCGCTCCGGCAGCCTGGATCAACTGGTGGACGGAGAGTACCGCATCATCCTGGGCCGCGAGCTGGCCATGGTGATGGGGGTTGCCGTGGGGGACCGGGTCACGGTGGTGGCGCCCAAGGTGAGCATCACCCCGGTGGGCACGCTGCCCAGACTGAAGCAGTTCATCGTGGCGGGTATCTTCGAAGTGGGCATGGGGGACTACGACCGCAATGTGGCGCTGGTCCACCTGCAGGACGCGGCCCGGTTGATGCGCCTCGGTGACGCGGTGACCGGCGTGCGCCTGAAGCTGGATGATCTCTATCAGGCGCCCCAGGTTTCCCGGGAACTGGCGGAAAAGCTGCCGGGGATCTACCGGATCAGCGACTGGACCATGCAGCACCGCAACTTCTTCAGCGCCTTGCGCATGGAGAAGCGGATGATGGGCCTGATGCTGTTTCTGATCGTTGCGGTGGCGGCCTTCAATATCATCTCCACCATGGTGATGGTGGTCACCGACAAGCAGAGCGATATCGCCATCCTGCGCACCCTGGGGGCATCGCCGCGCAGTATCATGAAAATCTTTATCGTGCAGGGAGCCACCATCGGTCTGGTGGGCACGGTGCTGGGCCTCATCGGCGGCATCGCCCTGGCGCTTAACGTGGAGGCCATCGTCAGCTCCATCGAGAAGCTGTTTGGGATCGAGTTCCTGCCCTCCAATATCTACTACATCAGTGACTTCCCCTCCGATATGCACTGGAGCGACGTGACGCTGGTGAGTGTCAGCGCCTTCCTGGTCAGTCTGCTGGCCACCCTCTATCCGGCCTGGCGGGCGGCGCGGGTCCAACCGGCGGAGGCGCTGCGTTATGAGTAAGGGCGTCGTATTGCGCTGCAACGGCCTGAGCCGAACCTTCGACGACGGCGCCCTGCGGGTGGAGGTGTTGAAGGGGGTGAATCTGGAGATCGCCGAGGGGGAGCGGATCGCCATCGTGGGCGCCTCCGGCTCCGGCAAGAGCACACTGCTGCACTGCCTGGGCGGGCTTGATCTGCCCGATGCGGGCGAGGTGCTGGTGGACGGCAAGAACCTGGCCCAACTGGGCGAGGCGGAGCGGGGTTATCTGCGCAACCGCTCCATGGGTTTCGTCTACCAGTTTCATCATCTGCTGCCGGAGTTTACGGCGCTGGAGAACGTGGCCATGCCCCTGCTGCTGGGCGGCGTGGACGTGGCCGAGGCCACCGGGCGTGCGACGGAGTTGTTGACCCAGGTGGGTCTGGCCGAGCGGATCGCCCACAAGCCGGGGGAACTGTCCGGTGGTGAGCGCCAGCGCACCGCCATCGCCCGGGCGCTGGTGAACCGGCCGCGCTGTGTCTTTGCCGATGAGCCCACGGGCAATCTCGACCGCAAGACCGCGGAGCAGGTCTACAGCCTGATGCTGAATCTGAACCGGGAGGTGGGCACCAGCTTCGTGGTGGTGACCCACGACACGTCACTGGCGGAGCAGATGGACCGGGTGCTGCATCTGGAGGATGGCGTCCTCTCTGGGTGAGCATCCTGTAGGGCGGGGTCCCACTCTACGAAACTATGGGTTTATTTTTCCGCCGCTTCCCGTTTCGCCCTGGCCGCCTGCCGTTTGCGCAGGTGGGAAATCACATGCCAGCGCCAGAAACCGCGGATACCGGCGTATCCCGCCACGGCGGCGATCACCCCCACCAGCAGGCTTCCCAGATAGAGCGGTTTCCAGATGCCGGAAAGGCTGGTGGTCATCCACTCCCAGGTTAATTGAAACTCAACGGTCTGCGGCGGTTCGCCCAGGATCCAGGTACCCACCAGATAGGTGAAATAGAATATGGGGGGGATGGTGATGGGGTTGGTGATCCACACCAGGGCCACCGAGATGGGGAGATTGACCCGTGTGGGGATGGCGGTGGTGGCGGCGCCGATCATCTGAAAGGGCATGGGGACAAAGGTCCAAAACAGCCCTACCGCGAAGGCCCCCGAGACCGAGCGGCGATTCAGATGCCAGAGATTGGGATCGTGAAGCAGTTTGCCAAACACGCGCAGGTGTTTGTGGTTGCGGACGGTTTCGTGATCGGGGGTGAATCGCTTAATGATGTGCTTCGGCATAGTCAGGCATTTTTCGACATACGGACCCTAAAGTATACTCCGGTTTTATTACAAAAGGATTCAGCCGGAAACGGCACTTCAGTCTCAGGGATGAGGAATGATCGCAGCGGTGCTCTTTTTTGTGGCGGGCGTGGTCTGCCTGCAGTGGCAGCCGCAGCTGCCGCATCCGGGGTGGATCGCCCTTTTGATCCTGCTGCCCCTCGGTTTTCGCCTGCCACCTCGGCAGCGCGCCTCTCTTTTCTTTCCCGCCGGTTTCCTCTGGGCCTTGCTGCATGCCCATTTCGCGCTCTCCGACCACTTGCCGCCGGAGCTGGAAGGGCGCGATCTGCGGGCGGTGGGGGTGGTGGCCTCGCTGCCGCAGGTGCGGGATGGACGGACCCGCTTTGAGTTCCGCATCGAGCGCCTGGGGCTGGATGGCGAATCCCAGCCGTCGCCCGGCCTGGTGCGTCTGAGCTGGTATCGGCAGGCCGGGGAGCATCGGGGAGGGGAGATCCGGGCCGGCGAGCGCTGGTCGCTGGAGATACGGCTGAAGCGTCCCCATGGATTCGCCAACCCCGGTGGATTCGACTACGAGCAGTGGCTGTTCCAGCAGGGGATACGCGCCACCGGCTATGTGCGGGGGATGGAGGCCAATCGCTATCTGGGCGAGGATGGCGCGGGATCGGCGCTGTTGAGGCTGCGTGCCCGTATTGGTGACCTGATCAGGCGGGCGGTTCCCGAAGCGGAGGAGGCCGCCTTGCTCTCCGCGCTGGTGATCGGTGACCGTGGAGGCATCTCACGGGAGGCGTGGCAGGCCTTCACCCGTACCGGCACCAATCACCTGATCGCCATCTCCGGGCTGCACATCGGCATGGTGGCCGGGATTATCTATTTTCTGCTGAGTGGCATCTGGCGCCGCTTTCCGGGATTGGCGCTGCGTTTTCCGGCCCCTCAGGCGGCGGCGGTGGGCGCCCTGGCCGCCGCCGCCGGTTATGCGGCACTGGCGGGTTTCGCCATCCCCACCCAGCGCGCCCTGATCATGCTGGCGGTGCTGTTCGGGGCGCTGCTGTTGAAGCGGGTTTCGCGGCCTTTCCATAGCCTTGCGCTGGCGCTTTTCCTGGTGTTGCTGCTGGACCCTCTGGCGGTACTGTCGGTGGGCTTCTGGCTCTCCTTCGCGGCGGTGGCCGCCATCCTCTACGGCATGGCGGGGCGGCTGGAGCAGAGCAGGGGACCGCGCCAGTGGGGTCGAATCCAGTGGCTGGTGGTGCTGGCGTTGGCGCCGCTGCTGATGGCCTTTCATCTGCAGGTCTCTCTGGCGGCGCCGCTGGTGAATCTGCTGGCGGTGCCGCTGTTCACCTTCGCCGTGGTGCCGCTGGCCCTGGGCGGGACCTTGTTATCCCTCATCACGGAATCCGCGGGTGCAACCCTGCTGTCACTGGTGGCCTGGCTGCTGGGACATTTTCTGGATCTTCTGGAGCGGCTTTCCGCCACCCCCTGGCTGGCCTGGAGCGCGCCCGGACTGCCGGGCTGGGTGTGGGCGCCGGCGTTGTTCGGAATATTGCTCCTGTTGATGCCACGGGGCCTGCCGGGCCGCTGGTTGGGCCTGCTGCTGCTGTCGCCCCTGGTGTTGCCCCATTCGCTCAAGCCGCCGCCCGGCGCGGTCTGGCTGACCCTGCTGGATGTGGGCGATGGTCTCGCCGTGGTGGTGCGTACGTCCAACCATACACTGCTTTACGATACCGGTCCCCGTTACTCCGATAGTTTCGATGCGGGCGAGGCGGTGGTGGTGCCCTATTTGACCGCCATAGGATCGGAACGGGTGGACCGGCTGATCCTCAGCAATGGCGATCAGGACCATAGCGGTGGTGTGGATGCGGTGTTACGGCGCATGAAAGTGGAGCGTGTGTTCAGCAGCGAACCGGAACGGATCGGCGTGGACGGGGTTCGGCACTGCGGCCGGGCCACCCCATGGGAGTGGGACGGGGTCCGCTTCGAGCTGATTCACCCCATTTCCAGCCGCTGGAGGGGCAACAACGGCTCCTGTGTTCTGCGGGTTGAGGGTAGTGGCGGGGCGCTCCTGATCCCGGGGGATATTGAACGCGGGGCGGAGTTTCACCTGTTGCGGACCAATAGGGCGAAACTGGCCGCCGAAGTGGTGGTGGTTCCCCACCACGGCAGCGGCACCTCTTCCAGCCAGGGCTTTGTGGAGGCGGTTGGGCCGCGTTACGCGCTGGTCTCAACCGGCTACCGCAACCGTTTCGGCTTTCCCAAAAAAGAGGTGGTGACGCGCTGGCGGCGGCAGGGAGCGGCGGTGCTGGATACAGGGGCCGGCGGCGCCATTGAGCTGCATCTGAATCCCGGCGGCGACAGCGGCGCGCCCATCGCCTACCGTCAACGCCATCGCCGCTACTGGATGCCGGAAGAAAACCGCTAGCCCGTCATGGGAACCTTTGGTTGAAGCCTTCGATGCAGTATCATACTGCGATCCGGGTGAACCCCCCCCTGAGCAACGGAGTTTTCGACTATGTTTGAACTGGTGAAGGCCGGCGGCTGGCTGATGTTTCCGATCATCCTCTGTTCGGTGGCGGCCCTGGCGATCATTTTGGAACGTCTCTGGACCCTGCAGATGAAGCGGGTGGTCCCGGAGAACCTGGTTGCCCAGGTCTGGCAGATGCACCGCAGCAACGAGCTGAGTCCCGCCCACGTCACCGCCGTGAGAGAGGGTTCGCCCCTGGGCCGCATCCTGGCGGCGGGTCTGGTCAACCGCACTCACACCCGGGAGGTCATGAAAGAGGCCATCGAAGAGGTGGGGCGCGCGGTGGTCCATGAGCTGGAGCGCTATATCAACACCCTCGGCACCATCGCCTCCATTACCCCCCTGTTGGGGCTGCTGGGCACCGTGATCGGTATGATCAAGGTGTTCTCCACCATTGTTTCGGCGGGGGTGGGCAATCCCGCCATTCTGGCCGAAGGCATCTCCGAGGCCTTGATCACCACCGCGGCGGGTCTCTCCGTGGCCATCCCGGCGCTGATGTTCACCCGCTACTTCAGCGGCAAGGTGGAGCGCCTGGTGGTGGTGATGGAAGAGGAGGCCCTGAAGATGGTGGAGGTGATGCAGGGCGAGCGGGAACAAGAGGCGGAGTAGGAGTAGGCAGGACGTGAATCTTCGCCCCAACAAAAAAGAGATCCCGGACATCAATCTGACGCCGCTGATCGATGTGGTGTTCCTGCTGCTGATCTTTTTTATGGTCTCCACCACCTTCGACAAGGAGAGCCGTATCAAGGTGGAGCTCCCCGAGGCCTCCACTCAGGATGAGAAGGTGCAGGAGCGGGAGGTGCTGGACATCACCGTGGACGCGCTGGGACGTTTTTACGTCAATCAGGCGGAAGTGGTGAACACCGAAATCGGCACCCTTAAAAGCGCCATCGTGAAAGCGGCCAACGGCCGCATAGACCTGCCGGTGGTCATCACCGCCGATGCCAAGACCCCCTATCAGGCGGTGATTACGGTGATGGACGCGGCCAGCCAGCTCGGCTTTGTAAACATGACCTTTCCCACCCGGCGGCCTCAATCGGAGCAGTGAAACCACTGGATGCCTATTGGTGGGACCGTAACCGGGTCGCCCTGGCGCTGTTGCCTCTCTCCTGGCTGTTCTGTCTCGTCGCCTGGCTGCGCCGGACCGGCTACCGGTTGCGGCTCATACCCTCCAAAAAGATCCCCCTGCCGGTCATCGTGGTGGGCAATATCACCGTGGGCGGCTCCGGCAAGACCCCGCTGGTAATCTGGCTCGCCCATTTTTTGAAAGAGCGGGGCTACCGCCCGGGGATCATTTCGCGCGGTTATGGCGGCAACGCCAAGATCTGGCCGCAGCAGGTGCGAATCGGCAGCGACCCGGTGGCGGTGGGGGACGAGGCGATCCTGATCACCAACAGCACGGGTTGTCCCATGTGCGTGGGGCCCGACCGGGTCAAGGCCGGGATGGGCCTGGCCGCCAAGGGGGAGTGCGATATCATCATCTCCGACGACGGCATGCAGCATTACGCCCTGCGGCGCGATATTGAGATCGCCGTGGTGGATGTAAAACGCGGCGAGGGCAACGGCTACTGCCTGCCCGCCGGACCGCTGCGGGAGCGGCCGGGCCGCCTGAAGCAGGTGGATCTGGTGGTCGCTAACGGCGGCGCGGCGGGTCCCCAGCAGCACAGCATGCGGCTGCGGCAGGGGGCGGTGGTTAATCTGTCTGATCCCGAGGAGGTGCGCAGCCTTGCCGATTTTTCCAAGGGACGGGTGCATGCGGTTGCCGGCATCGGCGATCCGGAGCGGTTTTTTAGCCAACTGGAACGGGCGGGGCTGGATGTGATACGTCATCCCTTTCCGGATCACCACCCCTTCGAGCCGGGGGAACTGAAATTTAACGATGAGTGGCCGGTGCTGATGACCGGCAAGGATGCAGTAAAATGTAGCCGCTTCGCCACCGAGAAGCACTGGTGGTATGTGCAGGCGGCGGCGGAACTGGATCGGGCCTTCGGCGTTCGGCTGGAGGCCTTATTAAAAGGTGTAACCAATGGATAAGAAGCTGTTAGATATACTTGTGTGCCCTTTGTGTAAAGGGAAACTGGTGTACAAGAAAGAGCGGAATGAGCTGATCTGCAAGGCGGATCGTCTCGCCTTTCCCATCACCGACGGTATTCCGGTGATGCTGGAAGAGGAGGCGCGTCAACTGGAGGCGGACGAAGAGGTCTGATGGAGTTCAAGGTCGTTATCCCCGCCCGCTATGCGTCTACGCGTCTGCCGGGCAAACCGCTGCTGGATATCAACGGCAAGCCGATGATTGAGCACGTCTACGACCGCGCTCGTGAATCCAGCGCCGCCGAGGTGGTGATCGCCACCGACGATGAACGGGTCATGGAGTGCGTGGCGGGGTTTGGCGGCGAGGCCTGCCTGACCGCCGTGGAGCACCAGAGCGGAACGGACCGGATCGCGGAAGTGGCGGAGAAGATGGGCTGGTCAGACGACACCATCGTGGTGAACCTGCAGGGGGACGAACCCGCCATGCCGCCGGCCCTGATCCATCAGGTGGCGGCCGACATGGACACTCATGAACGGGCCGGGGTAACCACGCTCTGTACCCGCATCACCGACCGGGAGACGCTGTTCGATCCCCATGTGGTCAAGGTGGTGATGGACCGGGAAGGGTATGCGCTCTATTTCAGCCGCGCGCCCATCCCCTGGCATCGTGACGAATTTCTGCATCCGGAAAGACCGTTGCCGAAAGACACGGACTTTTTTCGCCATATCGGTCTCTATGCCTACCGGGTAGGCTTTCTGAAACAGTATGTGGATTGGGAACCGGCAGATATAGAAAAGGCTGAGTCATTGGAGCAGCTGCGGGTTCTGTGGCACGGCGGTGCCATTCATGTAAGTGAGGCGGTGGAGATACCGGGTCATGGTGTGGATACGGAGGAGGATCTGATCCGCATCCGGATGCAGATGACCTGATGCACCGCCAACACTATTCAATAACTTGCTAAAAACGGAAAAGGAAAAATGAAAAAGATTTTACTGACGTTGTTGGTATCGATTCTTGTTGTTGGCTGTAACTCCATGTCCCAAAAATCCTATAGCGAGATGCGGCGGGATATTCAGCATGTGGACAAGGATCAGGCCCGGATCGTGATGCTGCGAACCAATGAGCACAAACTGTTTGAGGAACGCTCGGCCACCGTCAGGATCAATGACGAACGGGTCAGCGCTCTACCGAAGGGCGCCTTTCACTATTTCGATGTGGACCCGAAAGAGTTCAAACTCTCCATTCGCCTGGAGGAGTTTCCCGGCGAGTGCGGCGTGATGGTCAACCCCAAGGGCGGCGAAACCTATTACTTTGAAGTGGTGCCCATCCAGGAGACCTACGACAAGGGTCAAATGGCATTGCTTATGGGTGGTATGACCGCACTGACCGTAATCAGCACGGTGGAGGCGCACGGCAAGGCATGCGCCGGTATGTTCGCCCTGCATCCGCAACAGAAAGAGGACGCGGTCCAGAAACTGCAACCTCTGGTGTACATGGATGATCTGTTCATGAAAGAGGGGTTCGGCGAAAACCAGTTTGCCGAAGGGTACGAAAAGAAGAACTGATCCGTTATGAGGAGTGCGGTTCCCGTAAGAGTCCTGTTCGTCTGTATGGGCAACATCTGCCGTTCACCCACGGCCCATGGCGTATTTGAGTCATTGGTGGAGAAGGCGGGACTGTCACAACAGATCCATGTGGATTCCGCGGGCACCCACGCCTATCACGTGGGAAACCCCCCAGATCCCCGCTCACAGCAGACGGCCCTGGCGCGTGGTTTCGATCTGAGCAGTCAGCGTGCGCGTAAGGCGGAACGGGAGGATTTCCAGCGCTTCGATTACATCCTGGCCATGGACCGGGACAACTATCGTGACCTTCAGCGTTTGTGCCCCCACGGCATGGAGGAGAAGCTGTCGCTGTTTATGGATTTCGCGCCTGAGCTTGGCGTGGAAGAGGTGCCCGATCCCTACTATGGCGGCAGCCGGGGTTTCGAGAATGTGTTCGATATGGTGGAGCTGGCCGCACAGGGGCTGTTGGAGGATATCCGCAAACGGCTTTAGCTGTTTTGAATTTTGCCACAGAGGGCGCAGAGTTCACGGAGATAGGTTATTTTTGTTCCGCTATCCCTCTGATCTACAGATTCCCAGCACTGGTAAACTACGACTGTAAAATCTACGGGCAAAAAAACACCGGCTTAAAGCCGGTGTTTTTTTGCCTAGTCGTCGGAGGACGGCGTGGGCGCCGGTTTCTCTTCCGGCTCCAACTTGATGTTGGGCGTCACCTGCCGTTTTGAGATGCGGGTGGGAGGCGGGGTGGGGGCCTCCTCACCACGGGACTCGACCCTTTCCGCCGGTGCGGCAGTGGCCGCCGCCGGTTGCTCTTTCACCGCCGGCTTTTCGGCCGTCACCGCCGCCGGTTTGGCCTCAGGCGCCTTGTCCGCCGGAGCTGCTTCCTTTGGCGTGTCCGGTTTTGACTCAGCGGCCTTGGGCGCCGCCGGTTCCGGTCTGGACTCAGTGCGTTCCACACTCTTCGGGGTCTCCGGTGCGGTTACGTTCTGGGTTTCGGATTGTTTCGGACGCACGTCAGATTTCACGGCATCGGCCGGTTTCTCGGACGGGCTCTCAGACGAAGTGTGCTGATCCGTGGCTTCGTTGCGGTTTTCCGGGGCCCCGTTCGCACTGGTACGCCTTCTGCGCCCACCACGGCGTCCGCGGCGGCGCGAACCGCTGCGCTTCTCCTGGTCATCGCCACGGGTCTGGCTGCTTTCGGTTTCCGGTCCGGTCTGTTGCTGTTCCTTTTGTTTGGCTTCGCTCGCCGCCGCTTTCTCCTGGTCCCTGCTTTGGTCACGCTTCCGGCTCTTTGGCTCGGAACGGGCTTTCTGGGACTGGCGCTGCTGGGCGTCTTCGGAGCCGCTACGGCGTTTCCGGTCCTGACCGGAACGCTGTTGTTGTCCTCCGCGGCCGCCACGGGATTGCTGTCTGTCGCCCTGGCGCTTGCGCGGTTCCTGACGCTTTTCTTCCGGCTCCTGTTTTTCGCTTTGCTCGCTTTTCCCGTTGCCAAAGAGCTTGTTGATAAAGCCGGAGATCAGGCCCGATTTCTTTTCCGTGTTTTCTTTGGTCTGTGACGCCGGCGCGGGTTCAGGCGTAGGAGTGGGCGCGGGCGCGGAAGGCGTAATCCGTTTTACCGCCGGTTCTTCGCTTTTTGTCTCTCGGGGTTTGGCGTATTTTGGCGTCTCCGTTTCCGGCGTGGCGACCATCTTATAGCTGGAGACATCCTCATCCTGTTTCGGCATATCCTGACTGCGTTGCCGCTCAATATTGAAGTTGGGGGTTTCCAGATGGATATTGGGGACCAGCACCACACTGATGGATTGACGCCGTTCGATGTCATAGATGGCCTGCCGCTTCTCATTAAGCAGGAAGGTGGCCACATCCACCGGCAGGTGGGCGACGATACGCGCGGTATTCTCTTTCATCGCCTCTTCCTCGACGATGCGCAGCACCGACAGGGCGAGGGATTCCACACCACGGATAAAGCCGTGGCCGCTGCAACGCGGGCATACATGCTGGGTGGATTCGCCCAGTGAGGGGCGCAGGCGTTGGCGCGACATCTCCAGCAGGCCGAAACGGGAGATGCGGCCGATCTGGACGCGGGCCCGGTCCTGCTTCATGGCATCCTTGAGCCGGTTTTCCACCTCCCGCTGGTTGCGGGTGGGGGTCATGTCGATGAAATCGATGACGAACAGGCCGCCCATGTCCCGCAGCCGGAGCTGACGGGCCACTTCATCCGCCGCTTCCAGATTGGTGTTGAGGGCGGTCTCCTCGATATCGGCGCCCTTGGTGGCGCGCGATGAGTTGATGTCGATGGAGGTGAGGGCCTCGGTGTGGTCGATCACGATGGAGCCGCCGGAGGGGAGGCGCACCTCGCGCTGAAAGGCGGACTCGATCTGACTTTCGATCTGGTAACGGGTGAACAGCGGGATCTCGTCTTCATAGCGGCGGATCTTGCGCAGGTATTGCGGCATCACCTGTTCGATGAAGGTGCATGCCTCCTGGTACACATCGGGGTGGTCGATGACGATCTCACCGATATCCGCACGCAGGTAGTCACGGATGGAGCGGATGATGACATTGCTTTCCTGGTAGATCAGGAACGGCGCCTTCCTCTCTTGGGCGGAGGCGTCGATGGCGCTCCACAGCTGGAGCAGGTAATCCAGGTCCCACTGCAGTTCGTCTTCGCTCTTGCCCACACCAGCGGTACGGACGATCAGCCCCATTCCGTCAGGGATGGTGAGATGGCTCATGGCGTCCCGCAGGTCGCTGCGTTCCTGGCCTTCGATACGGCGTGACACGCCGCCGGCGCGGGGGTTGTTGGGCATCAGGACCAGGTAGCGGCCGGCGAGGGAGATGAAGGTGGTGAGGGCGGCGCCCTTGTTGCCACGCTCCTCTTTCTCCACCTGGACCACCAGTTCCTGGCCTTCGCGGATGGCGTCCTTGATGCTTACCCGGCCGCCGCCCTGGAGCGACGATTCGGAGAAGTAGCTGCGGGCGATCTCTTTCAGCGGCAGGAAGCCGTGGCGTTCCGAGCCGTATTCCACAAAGGCGGCTTCCAGACTCGGTTCGACCCGGGTCACGCGTCCTTTATAGATATTGGCTTTCTTCTGCTCCCGGCCGGGAGTTTCGATGTCGAGATTGAATAGTTTCTGGCCATCCACAATGGCCACGCGCAACTCTTCCGGCTGAGTTGCGTTGATCAGCATACGTTTCATGTTGTCAAAATCCTTTGGCGCGCTACGGCGTAACCTGCGGAAAACTCTTTTACTATCAGAGTGTTGCCGTGGTTGTTGGCAGGATCCCATAGGTATGGATCCATGCCGTCCGGGTGCGTATGCTGGAATACCTCGGGGGTCTCGTCAGCAATCGCAACTCCGGGGATTGGCTATCCGGTCATCAAAATTCAAGACCGGACCGCCTACGCCGAGAGGCGCGCATTCGTTTTCTTGTACATTTCCGCAAATAACCGCGGAATACCCTTACCGCCGCACCTGTTCCGGCCGGTAACATTACCGGGTCCCGGGGTGTGCGACTGGACGCTCTGCCACTGGGGCGGGAACGTCGTAAACCTATCGTGGAATCTGTCCGGTCAGTGACCACCTCGGTCAATGCTACAGATCCCGTGTGGCGGAGCCCCTACTATTTGCAGGGATTCTTACACGGCGCCACAGCGGAACTATAACAGTCTTCAATAGGAGCGGCAATCAGCCTTGTATTGGTATCATAGGCAGAATGACGGAAACCAAACAGAACAGCCCGGGTGTGCGCTTCGTCCAGGTGACGGAGGATCACGCCGATCAGCGAATCGACAACTTTCTGCTCCGCGAGCTGAAGGGGGTGCCGAAGAGCTATGTCTATCGTATCCTGCGCCGGGGCGAGGTGCGGGTGAACAAGGGGCGTATCCAGGCCAGTTACCGGCTGCAGCCGGGGGATCAGGTGCGGATTCCCCCCGTCCGCCTGGCGGAAAAGGAGCAGAAAGCGCCCCCTGGAACACGGCTTCTGGAGCGGCTGGAGCAGGCCGTCCTGTATGAGGACAAGCGGATCCTGGTGTTGAACAAACCTTCCGGAGTGGCGGTGCACGGCGGCAGTGGCCTGAACCACGGGGTGATCGAGGCGCTGCGCATCTTGCGCCCGGAGGAGAAACAACTGGAGCTGGTGCATCGGCTGGACCGGGACACCTCCGGCTGCCTGCTCATCGCCAAGCGGCGCAGCGCCCTGCGCACCCTGCATGAACTCCTGCGCGCAAACCGGGTCGATAAGCGCTATGTCGCCCTGGTAAACGGCCGCTGGGAAAAGAGCAAGGCGCGGGTGGACGCCCCGCTGCGGAAGAACACCCTGCAGGGAGGAGAACGGGTGGTGCGGGTGGACCCGGAAGGCAAGGAGGCCCTGACCGAGTTCTATGTGCGGGAGCGCTACCGGGCTGCGACCCTGGTGGAGGCGAAGCTGCTGACCGGCCGCACCCACCAGATCCGGGTGCATCTGGCGCATCTGGGCACCCCGATCCTCGGCGATCCGAAATATGGTGACGATGACGCCAACCGCGGCATGAAGGCGCTGGGGCTGAAGCGGCTTTTCCTGCATGCGGAGTCCATCGGCTTTCGCTGGCCGGAGGGGGAAGAACTCCGGTTTGAGGCGCCGCTGGAGCCGGAACTGGAACAGCTGTTGAGTAAACTGCGTAGTGAATAATCCGATTAGTCTGCTGGTCTTCGACTGGGACGGGACCCTGATGGATTCCGAGGCGCGCATTATCGAATGCGTACGCGCGGCGGCGCTGGATCTCGGTCTTGAGGTGCCCGCGGACGACGCCATCCGCAATATCATCGGCCTGGGCCTCTCCGAGGCGGTAATGGGTATGTTCCCGGGTGCGGATGAGCCGTTGGTCACAGACGTGGTGGACCGTTACCGCTACCATTTCCTGGCCAAGAACGCGACGCCGTCGCCCTTGTTCGAAGGTGCGGAACGGGTGTTGAAGGAGCTACGGCAACAGGGTTATCTCATGGCCATCGCCACAGGCAAGGGCCGGGCCGGTCTGAACCGGGTGCTGGAGTACACGGGAGTGGGCGATCTGTTCCATGCCACCCGTTGCGCCGACGAGACCTTCTCCAAGCCCCATCCGGATATGTTGCTGCAGATCATGGAGGAATTGGGAACGGATAAAAGCAACACCCTGATGATCGGCGATACCGAGTGGGATATGCAGATGGCCCGTAACGCCGGCACCCATGGCCTGGCGGTGAGCTATGGCGCCCATGCGGTGGATCGCCTGTTACAGCATGAGCCGCTGGCCTGTCTGGACGACATCACCGAGATTACCGGCTGGCTGGAAAATTGGAACGCGGACAGAATTGATTAAGTTTGAAACTGATAGAGGTTTTATCTATGGAACAAGGCAAAGGCGGGCGGTCACATGAGGGTATGGAGCGCGAAGTGCTGGAGGAACTGGCATTTGCGTCATTAAAGGAGAAAAGAACCTCGCGTCGCTGGGGGATTTTTTTCAAGTTCCTCACTTTTCTTTATCTTTTCGTACTGATCGGGCTTATGGCGCCTTCGGACTTTCAGGAGACCGGGCTAAAACAGAAACCGCATACCGCCGTGGTGGATGTGAACGGCGTCATCATGGATGACTCGGAAGCGAGCGCGGACAATATCATTACCGGCCTGCGGGCGGCGTTCAAGAACGAACACGCCAAGGGGGTGATCATCCGCATCAACAGCCCGGGTGGCAGCCCGGTGCAGGCGGGTTATATCAATGACGAGATTCGGCGGTTAAAGGAGAAGCATCCGGATATCCCCGTCTATGCGGTGGTCAGGGATATGTGCGCCTCCGGCGGTTATTACATCGCGGTGGCCGCGGATGAGATCTATGCCGACAAGGCGAGTATCGTCGGTTCCATTGGCGTGTTGATGAACGGTTTTGGTTTTGTGGACAGTATGGAGAAGCTCGGGGTGGAACGCCGCTTGCTGACCGCCGGGGAACATAAGGCGATCCTGGATCCCTTTTCGCCACAAAAACCTTTTGACCAGCAACATGCCCAGAAGATGCTGGACCAGATTCATCAGCAATTTATCGCCATTGGAAAAGAGGGCCGGGGTGATCGTCTGAAAGAGAATGATGAGATGTTCAGCGGTCTGTTCTGGACCGGAGAAGAGAGCCTGGAACTCGGCCTGGTGGACGGTCTTGGCAGCGCCAGCTACGTGGCGCGGGAGATCATCAAGGTGGAAGAGATGGTGGACTATACGCCGACGGAAGATTTTCTGGAGCGTTTTGCCAGAAAGATGGGCGCCGGGGCCGGGGCCTCCATCGCCAACATGATCGGCCTGTCCACTACGCCCTCCATGCGTTGATCAAAGCGGGATGTCCTGATACAAAATCGCCCAGAGGTACCCAAAGGGCATGCTCACTGGACTCCTGCAAAAATACAGTTCGTAGGGTGGGGTCATGCCCCACCGTTTTGACGTACTGCGGTGTGGTATTTCGGCGGGGTAGGACCCCGCCCTACAAACTTCAACTCATCCGTCAGCCCGCGGCTTGAGCGCGGGCTCCATCTTTGGTGCAGCTAGGCTTTGGTCATTGTCTCGGGAACTGCTCACCATAACCACCAATTCAAACGCGCACCCAGACCACCCGCCACATCTTACTCATTCAGCCGGCCAATAATCGGTAGCAATACCGCGACCCAAATCCGCATCGATCAAACGCTTGCGGACCTCAAGCAACTGTTCCAATAGAGCAGGCTCATGGCGCTCATAGGCCTCGCTATCCGGCGTCCGATTGACCACCACCCCCAGCAGTTCGGTGATGGCGTTGCCGATAGAGTTCTGACTGATAGTCACCAGCAAGCGGTTTTCTTCGGTACGATAGATCAGCTGTTTGAATGCCGGTTGCCAGCGGATGGCGTTGGCGTATTTGGCATCCACAATACAGCGGTCCCTGACCTTCTTGGCGGCGCCGAGAAAGGCGTTATTGAACAGCAACTCCGACTCCACCTGTTGCGGGAAAGAGATGTCGTGCAAGATCGGTGCATTCCGGCTGGAGACCTGGCTAAAGAAAGTACGATAAAAATCGATAAAGCCCATCAGTATCAGATCGTACTCCTGCCAGAAGCGAATATCCCCTAAGGCATCCTTGCCTCCCTGGATCTCCCAGCAAGGCAGCCCTTGGGGGTACCCGGTCAAGCCGATGGATGACTCATCAGAAGGGGAACTCTTCAGCACCTCCAGGTCCAATGCCTCATCAAAGAAGCGACGATAGACATCCCGCATATAGGATTGAAACAGACTGTGTTGCCCGCCGTCGGTCAGGTTGGGGTTATTGGGATCAGCCAGCTTTGCCGACCGCAGTTGGTCCATGTCGAAGACCATGAAGTGATTGTGCAACATGCGAATACTGGGCACGCCTGGAGAAGTCAGAGGCCAGGTGGCATCCAGGCTGGCCTCGCCGGCAAGCACCAGAGACTTTTCCGGGTCCGGGTACTTCTCCAGCATGTATTCGATAATGATCTGGTCCATGCGGTTCCAGACCCGTTTCACATTCTCCGGCACCTGGGTACGTCTTGCCGGTCTGCCGAGTGGGTTCAGAATGGTCTGCGAGGTGTTGTAGATAATGGAGGTATCGAACAGGACGCTATGGCCCAGCGCCTTGCGATAGAGCAGCAGGTTTTCGTCGTTGACCAGCAAGCCGTTGTTGTGGACCAGGTCGTTCAGGTTTTCCGTGCTATTGAAAAACTCGTTGGGCTTCATGCCCTCCGGCACATCCAGAGGAATCGGACGAAAGGGCATGGTTATCTCGCGTGGGCCGGTTTGCATGGCATTCTCCAAAAAATGATCGCGCTATTCTAACCGAACCCTGACCCGGACAGTTCATAAAGCTGCTGCGATGAATGAGGAAAGCATGGCGATTAAAAACCTTGGCTTCAGAGGAGCGGGCTTTTTCGCCTGGATCCCGCGATCAAACCGCGGGATCCATCTTTTATGCAGCTAGGCTTCGGTTGTGATGGGGGCGGAGATGCGTCCGGCCCAGCGGCCGATGATTGGACGGTTCATGATGCGGACCATGATCCAGAGCATCAAGAGCGGAAGCAGCAGGGTCTGTACGATAAAGGCCATGATGTAGAGCGTGGTTAATTCCAGCAGGGAGCTGATGATGCGTTCCACGTTGTCCATAACCTGGAAGAAGGCGCGCTTGGCCCGCTGGATTTTTTCGCTGCCGGATGGGGTTATGGAGGCAAAGAACCCGTTCTCCTTTTTATGCTCCAGTGAGCTGAGCTCTTCGTAACTGGAGGAGACGATGGATAGATTCTCCACCCCCTGGTCGATCCTTGCCTTCAATACATTTTGATACAGGGTGTCACTCACCAGGGATGATACGGGCAGCAGAAAACGCAGGGCCAGCAGCAGTACCCCAATCCTCAGCAACAGGCCGGAGATGGAAGCGGCCATCTGGTTCTGTATCCATATCAACGGGATCAGCAATAAAACCAGGAGCGCCAACGCCTTGAAGGAGATGGCGCTGCCGATCTCATAGCCGATCTTCTGAATGCCCAGCGATACGATGGAGGCGACCATGACATCGGACAGCCGCTCCGTCATGTCGTCGATGGGGTCGAGTATCTGTCCGGCGGCGATATTGACGCCGACACCCGCGGGCGAGACCTCGACCTCCGACTCCTTCAGCACCGAGACCACCGCGTTGACGCCGCGCACCGAGGCATAGGCCAGGGTTGCCCCTTTTATAGACTCTTCGAAATAACGGTCGGCATGGGTGTCCAGAACAGGGAGTTTGACGCCGGACAGGAAGTAGAGAGCCATGCTGCCTAGCAGCAGCAGGATGGTCAGTGATAGGCGTTTATTTGGAGTGGTCAATGGGCCGGTCAGCACAGGGGCGGGTTAGCGCCCCTGTGTGATCTGGTTGGGATTTATCCGCACTTGGACTCGCCGCAGTTCAGACAGGTGAGGCAGTTATCCATCTGGATCATCGCCTTGGTGTTGCACTTGTTGCAGAGTTGAGCGCCGTCGGGAAAGTCGCTTTTGTGCTCGCCATCTTTCATCTTGATGGACTTCTCATACTCCGCGCGTTTCTCTTCGATCAGTTTTCTCTGGTGCTCGTCCGGGCCGTCTTCCTGCAGCATGCCGATCATCACCAGATGGCAGTGGATGACGTCGCCGATCTCCGCCACCAGGGAGGGCATGAATTTGCCGCCTTTCTTGAAGTAGCCGCCGCTGGGGTCGAACACGGAACGCAGCTCTTCCACCAGGAAGGTAACATCACCGCCCTTGCGGAATACCGCGGAGACAATCCGCGTCAGGGCTACGATCCACTGGAAGTGATCCATGTTCTTGGAGTTGATGAACACCTCGAACGGCCGGCGCACCTCATGGGGCGTGCCCTGGTTGAGGATGATGTCGTTGATGGTGACATAGAGGGCATGCTCGGACAGCGGGGTCTTGATTTTGTAGGTGGAGCCGAACAGCATTTCCGGCCGCGCCACCTTTTCATGCATCTGCTCGATATTGCTCTCTTCCTCGGCGGCAGCGGCCGCAACCGGGGCCTTCGCCTCCTCTTCTTCCTTGGCGACGGTGTAGTCAATGATCTGTTTTTCAATTTTGATAGCCATGGCGATAACCCTGCTCAGAATTTTCCGTAATAGCCCTCTTTCAGGGCGTCAAATAGGTTGGCGGCGGTGTGGATTTCACCGTCGTATTCGATCTCTTCGTTCCCCTTGACCTCGACGGTGCTGCCGTCATCGAGAGTGAAACGGTAGGTGGTTTTTTCCAGGTCTTTCTCCTTGACCAATACCCCCTGGAACGCTTCCGGGTTGAAACGGAAGGTAGTGCATCCTTTCAGCCCCTTGTCGTAAGCGTAGAGATAGATGTCCTTGAAATCATCATAAGGATAATCGGTGGGGACGTTGGCGGTTTTGGAAATGGAGGAGTCGATCCACTTCTGCGCCGCCGCCTGGATGTCCACATGCTGCTTCGGCGTGATCTCTTCGGCGGTTATGAAGTAGTCGGGCAGTTGCTCATCCTCAATATCGGAGTAGGGCATGGCGCCGGCATTGACCAGGGCGCGGTAGGCCAGCAGCTCAAAGCTGAAAACGTCCACCTTCTCCTTGCTCTTTTTGCCCTCGCGGATGATGTTCCGCGCGTAGTGATGGGCGAAGCTCGGTTCGATACCGTTACTGGCGTTGTTGGCCAGCGAGAGGGAGATGGTGCCGGTGGGTGCGATGGAGCTGTGGTGAGTGAAGCGGCAGCCGGTTTCGGCAATGCTATCCACCAGCGCCTGGTCTTCTCCCGCCAGTTGCTGCATGTAGCGGCTGTACTTGGCCAGCAGCACCTTGCCCTTGATCTTGTCGCCCACCTTCCAGTTGTCCACCGCCATCTCCGGGCGCTGGGCCAGCATTTCGGTAGTGACTTCGAACTCCTCATCCATGATCGGGGCGGAGCCTTTCTCTTGGGCCAGTTCCAGACCCGTGCGCCAGCCTTCCAGGGCCAGCTCTTTGGTGACCCGTTCGGTGAACGCCAGGGAACCCGCGTCGCCGTATTTCATGCACATCATGGTCAGGGCGGAGCCCAGTCCCAGATAGCCCATGCCGTGACGACGCTTGCGCATGATTTCGTTGCGCTGCTCCTCAAGCGGCAGGCCGTTGATCTCCACCACGTTGTCCAGCATGCGGGTAAATATCTGCACCGTTTTGCGGAAGCTTTCCCAGTCGAACGCCGCCTCGGCGGTAAAGGGATTGAGTACGAAACGGGTGAGGTTGATGGAGCCGAGCAGGCAGGCGCCGTAGGGCGGCAGCGGCTGTTCGCCGCAGGGGTTGGTGGCGCGCACGTTCTCGCAGAACCAGTTGTTGTTCATCTCATTGACCTTGTCGATGAGGATGAATCCCGGTTCCGCGAAGTCGTAGGTGGAGGCCATGATGACATCCCACAGACGGCGCGCGCGGATGGTCTTGTAGATGCGGCAGGCCACCTTGCCGGTACCGTTTTCGATGTAGTTATTCTTATAGGGCCAGTCGCGCCATACCACCTGCTTCGAGTTGGCCAGGTCCAGCTCTTCCGTGTCCGCCTCTTTCCGGGTGATGGGGAAGGCCAGGTCCCACTTGCCGTCGTTCTTCACCGCTTCCATGAACTCTTCGGTGATCAGCAGCGAGAGGTTGAACTGGCGCAGGCGCCCGTCTTCCCGCTTGGCGCGGATGAAATCCATCACGTCGGGATGGCCCACGTCGAAGGTGGCCATCTGCGCGCCGCGGCGTCCCCCGGCGGAGGAGACGGTGAAACACATCTTGTCGTAGATATCCATAAAGGAGAGGGGGCCGGAGGTGTAGGCGCCGGCGCCGCTCACATAGGCGCCCCTGGGGCGCAGGGTGGAGAACTCGTAGCCGATGCCGCAACCCGCCTTCAGGGTCAGCCCCGCCTCATGCACCTTGCCCAGGATCTCGTTCATGGAGTCATGGATGGTCCCGGAGACGGTGCAGTTGATGGTGGAGGTGGCCGGCTTGTGTTTCAGGGCGCCGGCGTTGGAGGTGATGCGGCCGGCCGGAATGGCTCCGTGGCGCAGGGCCCAGAGAAAACGCTCCTCCCACTTCTCACGCAACTCAGGTGTCGCCTCGATCTTGGCCAGGGCCTTGGCTACCCGGCGGAAAGTGCCGTCCATGTCCTGGTCCACGGGGGTTCCGTCCTTGGTCTTTAATCGGTACTTGGTATTCCAGATATCCTGCGACGCTTCCTGAAACGGGATGTCCGCAACCTTGGTGGGTACTGCTTTCAGATGGGCGCTTTTTGTTGTCAATGTAAATTCCTTAGTAGTCCGTTCTTTTCGTTCACCACAACTACTGTAGTACCCCGGAAGGGTGCGGAACAGCTCGATTCCGCACCTGTTTTTGAGGACAAGCCTCCCCGCTATGGGCCTAAATAGCTGAAACCCATACAAGTTGTGGTTGTTGGTGCTGGTAAACACAATATGTTGTGTTGGTGGCAAAAGATTAGGCCCAAAATCTAGGGCTGTCAAGAGAGTGTTCGTATATTAGAGAAACACAATAGTTCTGGAAAAACAGTCAGTTATGATTTTTATCGAATATTTGAGGTAAACTTTTTTTTTGTAACGTGAATTCCGTCGAAAAAGGGGAGGGATCGGCCCCATTCAGGCGGCGTTTAGCAGATTCTCGGCAGGGGATCCTCCTCCAACTCCTCCAGAATGCGCCGTCCCCCGAGTTCGGTTTCCAGGATCACCAGGGCCTCCCCGGCGGCAACCTCGCCGATCATGGCCGCCTGTTCGCCCCCCGCGATTCCTTGCCAGCGCGCCAGCGCCTCCCCGGCGTCCCCGGGGGAGACCACCGCCACCACCCGGCCTTCGCAGGCCAGATAGAGGGGGTCGTAGCCCAGGATTTCACATACGGAACGGACGCTCTCCCGTACCGGGATCCGCGGCTGCCGGAGTTGCACCTCCAGCTCGCAGGCGCGGCTGATCTCATGGGCCACCGTGGCGAGGCCGCCGCGGGTGGGATCGCGCATGAAACGGAGGCCGGGCAGGGAGAGCAGGGCCTGGGTAAGGGGCAGGACGGAGGCGCAATCGGACTGGAGATCGCCGCGCAGGCCGAACTCCTCCCGCGCCAGCATGACCGCGATGCCGTGGTCTCCCACTGG
>JBNKPL010000020.1:0-28327 GCA_050295355.1 Sedimenticolaceae bacterium | reverse complement strand
GCAGCTCTTCCGGGGTCATGGCCTTGACGGTTCCGTAGGTGCCCACCGGCATGAAGGCCGGGGTCTCCACCGTCCCCCTGGGGAACTCCAGCCGTCCGCGCCGCGCCACACCGTCGTTTTGGAGCCTGTTAAATATCATTTCTTAAAATAATTCCAAAAAGGGGGTTGACAGCTACATAACTATATTAGAAGATATGGATATGCTGAGTTACATCCCCTTCGTAACTCACATATCCTCCTTAAGCAACTTTCAGGCGCGGTCCTACCGCGCCTTTTTTTTATGTACAGGATGTACGGTACGCCGCGGGTGCAGAGATGCACATGAGCAGCACCATTACCCACCTACCTCCCCATCCCGCTTGGTGATAAACATCGCGTCCCCATAGCTGAAAAAGCGGTACTGCCGCTCCACCGCATGGCGGTAGGCCGCCATGATCTCATCATAGCCCGCAAAGGCGGACACCAGCATCAGCAGCGTGGACTCAGGCAGATGAAAATTGGTGATCATGGCATCCACACAGCGGAAACAGTATCCCGGACGTATGAACAGCCGGGTGTCCCCGCGCCAGGGCCGCAACGCCCCCTCCGCGGCGGCGGACTCCAGACAGCGAACCGAAGTGGTGCCCACGGCGATCACACGTCCGCCCCGATCCCTTGCGGCCTGTACCTTTTTGCAGGCCTCTTCGCACAGTTCGCCCTGCTCACTATGCATTCGGTGATCATCCAGATTGTCCACCCGGACCGGCTGAAAGGTCCCCGCGCCCACATGCAGGGTGACATGGGCGATATCCACCCCCTTGTCCCCGATCCGCTGCAGCATGGCCTCATCGAAATGAAGTCCCGCTGTAGGCGCCGCCACCGCTCCCGGGCGCCGGGCATAGACGGTTTGATAGCGCTCATGATCCAGTTCCTCGTCTGAACGCTGGATATAGGGCGGCAAGGGGATGTGTCCCTCCCGCTCCATCAGGAACAGCCATTGCGTATCTGGAGATTCGATCTCGAACAGATCCCCTTGGCGGCCGATCACCTCCACTTCCGTATGCCCGCCGATCTGGATACGCCCCCCCGGCTTCGGCGCCTTGCTAGCCCGTACATGGGCCAGCGCACGATTCGGCCCGGTCAGGCGCTCGATCAGGATCTCCACCTGACCGCCGGTGGATTTACGCCCATAGAGCCTGGCCGGTATCACCCGGGTGTCGTTGAATACCAACAGATCTTCCGGCTGCAGCAGTTCCGGCAGATCGCTGAAGCGGCGATCCGCCACGCTTCCGTCATTTCCGTTCAAACACAGCAGACGGCTGCCAATCCGTTCCGGCAACGGAAACTGGGCGATCAGTTCTTCGGGAAGATGGTAATGGAAATCGGAACGGCGCATGGGCAGGCGATAGTACCATAACTGGAGCGATTGCCTCGGTGCGGGAAATCGCTATACTACCCACCTTCATTCTCTACCTCCGCCGGGGTGGCGAAATTGGTAGACGCAGGGGATTCAAAATCCCCCGTTGGTGACAACGTGCCGGTTCGAGTCCGGCCCCCGGTACCATCCAAGGCTTGGCCGCGCTAACCCCCACACATGTCAGTGCGCCTCTTGCCTGCTCTCCAGAATAGTTTGCATTTGCAGCGTCAACTGTCGATTGTCCCGCTCGATCTCATGCAGTCGAAAGGCGTCATCCAGACTCTGCATGAGGGTCTCCTCGTCCCATGGCTTGGAGAGAAATTTGTAGACCGCGCCTCGGTTCACGGCATCAATCACTGAACTCAGTTCCGTATAGCCGGACAAAATAACCCGGACAATGGAGGGATGGAGTTGCCTTACCCGGCGCAGGAATTCGGTGCCGGTCATCTCCGGCATGCGCTGTTCACAGATCACAACGCCAACCGGATGCGAGGCCAACAGGTCGAAACCCTCCGTGATGCTGGTGGTGGTAAGGAGGCGGAAATTGGAGCGGCGCAGTATCCGGCGTACCGCGTGGAGTATGTTGGGCTCATCATCCACGAGCAGCAGTATCCGCTCGCTCCTCTGGTCATGAGCGCGCTGGTCAAGACAGCGTTTTTCCTGCAGCAGTGCGGAAAAATCATCCGCCGTCAGCGGCCGGCTGAAGTAGAAGCCCTGCATTTCGTCACATTGCAAATTACACAGGAAACCCAACTGGCCTTCGGTTTCCGCGCCCTCGGCGATTACCGACAGCCCGAGACTGTGCGCCATGCCCACCACGGCTTTCACGATGGCCGCATCGCCGGGCTCGGTGGTGATATTGGCAACGAAGCTTTTGTCAATCTTGATCCGGCTTACCGGCAACTTACGCAAATAGCTTAGCGAAGAGTAGCCGGTGCCAAAGTCGTCCAAAGCATAGCTGACGCCGTATGCCTTCATTTCATTCATTTTACGAATAATCCCTGCTGCGTCGCGCAAAACGATGCTCTCGGTGATCTCCAGTTCGAGCCAACGGGAATCCAGGCCAAAGGTCTCAAGAACCTGCAAAACAATGGCGTTAATGTCACCCTCCTCGAACTGGCGGCCTGAAAGATTGACCGCCATACGCACTGGACACAGACCCTCGTCCTGCCAGCGCCTCGCCTGTTGACAGGCCTCGCGCAACACCCACTCGCCCACTGGAACAATCAGGCCGGTCTCCTCCAGTATTGGCACAAACTCGGCCGGCGACACCAAACCGACACCCGGCCTCTCCCAACGCAACAGGGCCTCCGCGCCGACCACCCGGCCGGTCACAAAATCCACCTGCGGCTGATAATGGATGACAAATTCCGACCGCTCGATGGCCTGATGCAGGGCCGCCTCCATATCCAGCCTGCGGCTTGACACGTGGTTCATTTCGGCAACGTAAAAGCGGTAGACGGTGCTGCTATCGACGGCATCGCTGGCGGCAGCCGTTAGCGCCGCCTTGATGATATCCGTCGCACTACCGTTTTCTGGATATACGGCAATACCAATTATGGGTTCGAGGAAAACCTCGTGACCATCCACGGATATCACCTGCGCCGTGGCGCTATGGATGTGCGAGGCCATCTCCTCTACCAGAGGCAAATCACCGGCTTTGATTAGCATCGAAACCGCAAACTCAGACTCGGAGATACGGCCGATGACGGCGGTAGGCAGCACCTCTTCCAGCCGGGTGATCACGGTCCGTGCCAGATGCACGCCCACTGCCTGGCCGAGGACTTGCAAGGCGCCATGATAGCGGCGCAACCTGATCGCCATGACTATCACCGCGTTCTCCTCCGCAATGTTGCAGAGATCAGTAACGCGCTCGGTGAACAGGGTTCTGCCGGGCAAGCCGGTCTCAGAATCATAATAGGCCAGATACTGAATTTTGGTTTCCGCAGCTATGCGCTGCTCTTCCTTGCGCATAGCATCGACGGCAAAGGAAACGTCGCCTGCCACTTCCGTAAACAACCTTACCTCGGCGTCCTGAAAATAGGCCCGATCAGGGGAGGCGACCATGAAGACGCCGAAGACACGCCCCTCCAGCCACAGTGGGTAGGCGGCTATACTTTGCAGACCGGCCTCTTGCAGAACGGTCCTCCAGGCTGAGTTCTGCGCATTGGCGGTCAGATCGCTGTTGATGCAAACCCGCTCTTCAAGGACGGCGGTCACCGCAGGGAAGCGGTCGCCCGCCGAGTAAGCTTCCTCACCCAACAGACGCTCCAGATCTACCGGGGCGCCGGCACGCGCCACCACCACTATTTTCCGGCTGGAAGGATCTACCAGACCAGCGCATGCAAAGCAGAAGGCGCCCTCCTCCACGGCAATATGGCAGGTCGTCTCGTATAGCAGGTGTGGGTCTTCGGCCCGCACAATACTGCGGTTAATGCGGCTCAACGTGGCATAGAGACGATTTAAACGCTCCAGCTTGCGGCGGGTGGCCGACAGGTCATCGCTTGTGTCATGGTAGATCATGGTCAATCTCCAGTGATCAGTTCTTCGAGACAGGCCTTGAGCTTCCAGCGATCCACCGGTTTGGTAAGCACATGCCGGACGCCGGCAGACGCCAGACGCGCCCGCGAAGCGTCATCATCCAGGGCCGTCACCATGACAATCTTGATGCGTTCGCTGGCCGGATCGGCCTTGAGTTGCCGCACCACCTCGAATCCATCCATGCCGGGCATCATCAAATCGAGCAGGAGAATATCTGGCACGTCGTCGGCTATGGCCGCAAGCACCTCTGCACCCGATTCAGTGCAAAGCACTTCGTATCCATCGGCGTGCAGCAGAGTTGTCATCAATTTGCGGCAGCGGCCGTCGTCATCGGCAACCAGAACCTTTCTGCGTTTTTTTGTTGTCATCGCTTATTCCTCTCCGCCAGTAGCCGAGACACCTCGGCAAGAAAGGCCTTGTATTCGATCGGCTTGGCAATATAGCCATCGCAGCCGGCGGCCAAAATACGCTCCTCGTCACCCTTCATGGCAAAGGCCGTGAGGGCAATCACCGTGAGGTCACGCGTTGCCGCGTCCGCTTTGAGCAGACGCGTCGCTTCGAGTCCATCCATGCCCGGCAACTGCACATCCATCAGAATCATGTCCGGCTGATTTTGGTGTGCGCACGCGATCGCCGCGTCGGCATTGTCCGCCTGCAGCACCTGATAACCAGAGTGCCGCAGCAGCAGGGCGGCCAACTTCATGTTGGCGGGATTGTCTTCCACCACCAGAACCTTAGCCGTCATGACACTGTCGCCTCCTGCATCAGCGCCCGCCGTACCTCTTCCGCAAAGCGACCGTAATCAAAAGAAGCCTTCTCCAGAATGGAGGTGACACAGCCGTTTAGCTGTGCATGGTCTGCAGCCGTCAGCTCCTTGGCCGTTACCACGACGATGGGGATCGCCGCCGTCTGCGGATTGGCCTTAAGCGCTTCCACCACATCGAAGCCGGATACCTCCGGCATCATCAAGTCCAGTACCAGCAGGTCAGGGATCTCCCGTTGCGCCAGCGCAATACCCTCCTTACCGTCACAGGCACGCAATACCACATGGCCGCTTTCGGCCAAATAGGCGGCTAGAACATTGATCGCCGTCGGGTCATCGTCCACGATCAATACCTTGCGGCCCTGCCCCCCCGGCAAACCGAGATTCAGTTCCGCCAGAATGTTATCCAGCTCCTCGCGGCTCACCGGCTTTTGCAGAACGTGCGCGGCGCCAAGAGAAAAACCTTTTTGGATGTCGGCGGCGATAGAGGAGATAATCACCGGCACGTTCGACCAGGGTGAATCGGACGCCTTGATGCGTGAAAGAAGGTCCCAGCCGTCCATGTCCGGAAGAACGATATCCAGGACAATGAGCGCGGGCTGGCGGGAGGTCATCAGGTCAAGCGCCTGTTCGGCGCTGGCCACACGCAACACCTCCAGCGCGCCCGTCGCCAACTGCAGGCGCAGCACTTCAGCTGCAGAATCATCGTCCTCCACCACCAGCACCAGCCGTGCTTCGGTGGCCGCCTCCGCGCCCCCGTTTCTAGCGGCGGCGGCTTCCGCCTTAGCCTGCGGGGGCGCCTCGTGACGCCACGGCAGCCAGACCGTAAAGCAACTGCCCTTTTCCGGCTCGCTGCTCACCGCCACCGTACCGCCATGCAGTTGCGCCAGCCTCATCACCATAACCAGGCCGAGCCCGGTGCCCTCGTAGTGACGGGAGAGCGACGAGTCCAACTGGCTGAAGGGCTGGAACAGGCGCGGGGCATCCTTCGCTTTAATGCCTATCCCCGTGTCCTCGACACTGATTTCCAGAAAGCTGAGATACTCGTTCGCCGGCAGCGGCAGCCGCATGGCGTTCGGTCGGCCGCTAGCCCAGTGCTCGACCTGCTCCCGGCTCGCCCGCCGCGCCCGCAGCAGGACACGGCCGCCGTCGGGTGTGAACTTGAGGGCGTTGGAGAGCAGGTTGTAGCAGATTTGCTTGGTTTTACGCAGATCTACACAGACCGGCTCCAGTTGTTCAGGCACTTCCTGCACAAGCGCGATATGATGGGCCGCCGCCTTCTCCTTGACCACCAACAGGCTGTTTTCCAAAAGCGACGAGACCGTCGTCTCCTCCAGAGCCAGCTCCATCCGGCCGGCCTCCACCTTGGAGAGGTCGAGAATGTCGTTGATAAGCGAGAGCAGGTGGCGGCCGCTGTCGTAGATGTCGGAGATATATTCGTGCTGCTCTGGTGACAACTCGCCCAGAAGACCATCTTTGATCACCTCGGAAAAGCCGATGATGGCGTTCAGGGGCGTGCGCAATTCATGGGACATATTGGCCAAAAACTCGGACTTTACGCGGTTGGCCGTCTCCGCTTCGCGCCGCTGGACCTGGTCGCGCAGTCGGCCGACGCCAAAGGCGATATCGACCGCCGCCTCTCCCAGTAATTTGACCTCCGCTTCGTCAAAGCCGACCCCTTCCAGGGAGTAGACCGCCAAAACACCAAACACGCCATTGCCGCTCAGCAGTGGAAGCGCTACTGCCTCTGAACTGCCTGTCTCTTCCATGCAGGAGAGTGGCGTTATGCCCGGAGAGAAAATAAAGAGTGCCGGCTCTTTATTACGAACCGCCATCCCCATTGGGGCGTCACCCGAAACCGCCCCGTCCCAACTGAGGCAGCGGGGATCCAATCGACTCGCCTCAATGCCGAATTGGGCTACCGGGCGAATAGATTTGCTTCCATCGTCCGCTGTGTAGCCTACCCAGGACATGGCGTAACGGCCCTGCTCCACAATCATGCGGCACATATCGTCTAGCAGGAATTGTTCGTCGTGGGCGCGAAGGATGGCGCGGTTTCCAGCGGACAGCACCGTCAACGCCCGGTTGGCGCGATGCAGGGCCGCGGTACGGTCGCGCACCTGCTGATCGAGATTTTCATTCAGCAGGCTCAGCTGGGCCTGGGTTTCCTCCAGTTCCCGGTTCTGATTAAGGGTGTTCTCGTATACCGAAAGCAGCAGATTGAGTATCTGCTGTCCGCCGCCGGTAATGTTGAAGCGTTGACCGCCATAGCCCACCATCTCCATCCGCCGCTCCTCCGCTCTGGGCCTGCCGGTCGGCGCCTCCAGCAGGGAACGGATTCGGCCCAGCAAATTGGCTTCGGAGAAGGGTTTGACAATGTATGCATCGGCGCCACAATTGATCGCCTCGATAATATCTTTCGGTTCCGACAACACGGTGAGCAGCATTACCGGGATATGCCACAGTGCATCGTCATATTTGATTGTGCTGCACAACTGGTAGCCGCTCATCAACGGCATATTGATGTCGCTTAAAATCAGCGCCGGCTGTTGTGTACGCGCCGCTCGCAGACCTTCCTCGCCGTCATGCGCCACCATCACCCGGTAACCTTCTTTGGCAAGGATGCGGCGTAATACCTCCGCCTCAACGGGACTGTCTTCGACGACCAGTATGTCGGCCGGGATTGAGGACGCTGGTGCCCGTTCGCTCATGACGGTTCCTTCCAGCGCGATCTTGCACCCGCTTTGTTGTGGTTCGCACTCAATGCGGTCAACGCGGGAGCGATCTGTTCGATGGAGAGTTCATGCAGTGCAGCCCCCAGTTCAACCGCCGCTTTGGGCATGCCGTACACCACGCTGCTTGCCTCGTTCTGGGCGATGGTGACGCCGCCGGCGGCGGCGATTTCCGCCATACCCTCGGCGCCGTCACGGCCCATGCCGGTAAGCAGGACGCCCACGGTCCGTTCGCCGAACCTGTGCGCCGCCGCACGCATGGCGACGGTGGCGGATGGCCGGTGGCCGTCACAAGGGGGAGTCCGGGTAAACAAAAAACGGCCGTCGTCGCCGAATTCAAGATGCGTATCTTCCGGGGCGAAATAGACCACGCCGGCTTGCGGCAACTCGCCTTTGGCCGCCGTGCGTACCGGCAGCGAGCTTAACGTATCCAGCCAGGCAACCATCCCGGCGAGAAAGTCACTGCCAATATGCTGCACGCATACGACCGGCACTGGGAACTTGGCGGGCAGATGAGAGATAATCTCGCGCAGGGCCTGCGGTCCGCCTGTGGAGGCGCCGATCATTACGATATGCACGGGGGCATGGTGCGTCACTGGCGGCGGCGCCAAAGGCGCGTGCGGGTGCTCCGCGGCCGGGGTGCGGCGGAACACATGCACCCCGGCGACGATGCGAATCTTGCTGGCCAGTTCCCTGGCCAGTTCACCCTCATTCGCATGCAGAATATCGCGCGGTTTGGGAAAGACATCCACCGCCCCCGCCTCCAGCATCCGAAACACATTCTGCGAACCCGGCTCCAGCGACACGCTAACCACCAGGATCGGACGTGGATACTTGCTCATCACCACACGGGTAAATTCCAGGCCATCCATTACTGGCATGTGCAGATCGGTGCAGATCACGTCGGGATTCAGCTTGGGCAGCAGTTCCAGCGCCTCCTGGCCGTTGGTGGCGGTGCCCACCACCAGAATGCCCGATATACCAGACAGCAGGCGCTGAATGACATGCAGCGCAATGGGGGTATCATCGACGAGCATCACACGAATCATGGCGCGATCAGTCTCCGTAAGGTATCCAGTAGCACACGCTGGTCGAATGTGGGTTTGGGGATGTAGGCGTTGGCGCCGGCCTCAAGGCCGCGCCGTTTGTCTTCGTCCGAGGCCAGCGATGTCACCAGGATCAGCGGCAACTCCTTGTAGCGCGGCTCTTCCCGAATGCGGGCGGCAAGGGTGAGGCCATCCATGTTGGGCATCATGATGTCCGACACCACGGCGTCAAATGGCTGGCTGCTGAGCGCGTTGAGCGCATCCACGCCATCCACCACCGCCGCCACCTCGTAGCCGCCATCTTCGAGAATCCGCTTCTCCATGGCGCGGATCAGCGCCGAATCTTCCGCCAGCAGGACCACGGGTTTGGAACGTGGGGCGCTAGCTGCGAAATGACCAATCAAACCGGCACTCGTCTTGTGCGCCGAGCGCAGCAGATCAGCGGGATTCAGCACCGCGCAGATTTTACCGCTGCCCAACATGGCCAAGGCGGAGACATTACGTACTCGTTGCAGCGGCGGACCGAGCGGCTTGGGCACCACCTCCTCTTCCGCCAGCAGATCATCCACCAGCAAACCCAGGCGTTCTTCGCCAACCTGGATCACGATGCAGGCCTGGTCGCCGGACTCCGGCTGCTCCGCGGCCGACAGCTCAAGGAGATCGGAGAGGCGGGCGACAATCACCGCCTGTTCATTCAGCATGACGGCCCGGCGGCCCTCAAGGGCAAACAAGTCCCCTTCTCGGACACGCCGCGAGGTATAAACAAACTCCACTGGCATGCCGAAAAGTCCATCGCCCGCCCGCGCCAGCAGGAGTTGCGTTGCGGCGACGCTTAACGGCAGACGCAACTGCACGGTCAACCCCTGGCCGGGTACGGATTCCAGATGGATGTCCCCCTTCATCCGTTCCACATTGATACGCACCACATCCAACCCCACGCCACGTCCGGACAACTCGGTGACAAAGCGGCTGGTACTGAAGCTGGGCATGAAGATCAACTGCTGCAACTGCGCCTGGCCCATGGCGGCCTGCCCCGCTTCCTCCGGTTGCTGATCGTCGGTGGTGCAGTGCGGGGCTCGCAACTCACCGTACAGGCCTCGCTTCTCCGCCTCACGGCTGATCGCCTCCGCATCCAGACCGCGACCGTCATCCTGCACCAGTAGTTGCACGCTGGCGTTTTTACGCACTGCCCGCAGCCGCAGCGTGGCGCTGGGCGGTTTGCCCAGCCGTTCGCGCTCGTCTGGCAATTCGATGCCGTGATCAATGGCGTTGCGGATCAGGTGCATCAGCGGGTCTTTCATCTCCTCGAGGATGCGCTTGTCCACGCAGATGTCGCCGCCTTCCATCTCCAGCTCCACTTCCTTGCCCTGTTCCTTGGCCAGATCACGCGCCATCCGCGGAAACTGGGCAAACACCGTGGACAGCGGCAACAGGCGGACGCTACGGACCTGATCTTCCAGCAGGTTAACGGTGGACTCCATGCGCGCGTTATCCTCGAAGAAGCTGTTGCGCACCTGACTAAGCAGATTGCCGAAGGTCTCAAGCTCAGACTGCCGGCCGCCGGTCGCTGAATGCAGACTGTTGGAAGTAAACCCTGGGGCATACCAATCCGTATTACGCCTGCCGAAATCCGCATACACTTTCTTGCGGCTTCGTTCCAGCAGCGCCCATCGGTCCAATAACTCCTCCATCAGCGTCAGCCGATGTTGCGCCCGGCCCTGGATTACCGAGAGTTCGCCCACCTGGGTCAGCAAGTCGTCCAGTTTGCGCGTCTCCACGCGTACCGTTCCGATGCGGAAAGGCTCACTGGAATTCGGGGCGCTGACTACGGCATGTGGAGTGGCATCCGCATCCTGCCTTTCCGGTCCTGCAGTCGAAATTGGCTCAGGCAGGTCGCTGGTGCTGGAGGTGCTCGATTCCGAATCCCCACCCGACAGCGCCTCCTGCACATGCCGCTTCAGATCCGCCAAGGCGACATTCATGTGTTCAATCGCCTCCTGGGTAAGGGCCGTCTCACCCTTGCGCGCCGCATTGAATATGCTTTCCAGACTGTGGGCCGCGGTTTCGATTCGGCTCAGCCCCAGCATGCGCGCGGATCCTTTCAGGCTGTGCGACTCGCGGAACACCTCTTCCAGCAGCGCCGGATCGTGCGGCGTTTTTTCCAGACGCAGCAAACCCTGGTCAAGACGGGCGAGATGTTCATCACTCTCCTCCTTGAACAGTTTGCTCAGTTCCCGGTCTTCAATCATGGCGCGTCTCCCGCCGCTCCGCTCATGCGATCGCCTTGAGACTTTCCGCCGCTTGATTCAGGCTCTGTACGCCAATCTTGGTCTGGCTGATGCCGGCAGCGGTGTCCTTGGCGCCCACGGCGATACTGCCGGTTGCTTCGACCACCTGATTGAAAGCGGCGGATTGCTGCTGGATATTGAGCATCACCTGGCGGGCATTTTCGTTGGCGCTAGTGGCCAGACTTGCCAGGTTGCTGAACAGTTGCGCGACCATCTGTACCAGTTTGGTGACCTCGGAAACCGTATGGTTGCCCTCTTCCGTCATCATGATGGAGGAGTTAGTGGCTTTCTGGATATCGGTTACCAGCACCGCCGTTTGCTCCGCCGACTTCTTGCTTTCGTCCGCCAGCTTGCGAATTTCACCCGCTACCACAGCAAAACCTTTGCCGTGCTCGCCGGCGCGGGCGGCTTCCACAGCGGCATTCAATGCCAGCATATTGATCTGTCCGGCCAGATCCTTGAGTACGGTAGCGATGCTTCCGATCTGTCCGGACTGTTCGCCAAGATGCAGAATATGCTCGGCCATGGAGCTTATCTTGTCCTTGAGGCCGCCCATCGCCTCCACCGCCTGCCGAGTGGTCTCGTCACCCTGAGTTGTAGCCTCGCCCGCTTTCTCTGCCACCGCAGCGGCTTTCTCCGCCTGTTCGGCTGATTTGCGTGCAGAGACCGACAGCTGCTCAATGGTGGCGGAGGTTTCGTTGGCCGCAGCCGCCTGTTGGCTGGCGGTGCGCTCGTGCTGGTCGATGGTCGCGGCGATTTCATTGGCGGCGGAAGAGAGCTGGGTGGCATTGGCGGTGATCTTGCGGCTTACCGCCGCGGCCAGCCAAACGGCGATGGCGACCGCCAGACCAATGGCGCTTAACATACCGTAGACAATCGAATCGGCGACCGTGCCCATGGCCGCATCGTAGCTTTCACGGTGCTGCTGTACGATTTCAATTTGCCTTTGCCTGAGGCGGCCCAATTCCGCGTCCAAATCTGTTGCGATGTTAACAACGGCCCCGGTACCGTAGCGGGCTCTGGCTTCCGGCAGCTTGTCCGCATCGACCAGGGCAATGAGCTCCTCGTCCCACTTGCTCAGGTCAGCGCCCAGCGACAACAGGTTGCGCATATGCTCCCGCTGTTGCGGGTCTTTCACCAGGCGATTGAGTTCTTTACCCGCTTCCTGAAAATCCTGTTGGTTGCTAAAAAAAGTCTGGCGTGATGTCGGATTCTTGACCAGCAGATAACCGCGCGCCGCGCGCTGCATTTTTGACAAGCTGTAGGCGAAGTCGTTGGCCTGGTCCATGATTTGCTGCTTCACCTCCATTGCCTCCGCTTCCTGCGCGGCCTTCTGCAAACTGACGAATACCAGGCCCATGACGCCCATCAGCAGCAAAAGGGGAGCCAGATAACCCAGCAGGACACGCTGGCGTAATCTCATATTTTCGAACATAGCGCTCTCCTTCCATCACACGTTTTCATTAACAATCCACTCTTCCCGCGCCAGCAGCGCAGGCAGGTCCAGCAGCGTCATCATTCCGCCGGCGTAGGGTGCGGTTGCCGCGATGGAGGAACCGCATTGCTCGAGCAACACTGCAGGCGGCGTCTGCAACTCCTCTTCGCGCAGGTATATGACGTCGTGGACCTGATCTACGGCGATCGCCACCGATTGTTCTTTGAGAAGGGTGACCACGGCCTTGTCTCCCCTGCGGCCGGAGGACAAATTAAGGGCGGAGCACGGATCAATCAGGGTCAGCAAATCACCGCGCAGATTCATGGCCCCCAGAATGTGCGGCGGGCAACAGGGGATGGGACACAATTCGGTGATCGTGCAAAACTCCAGCACATCCGTTAGCTCAACTCCGAAGTACTCGCCAGCCAGCTCCACCACCGCCAATCCCCTACGCGCCCCTTCCACCTCGGCGGCGTTTTCCCGGAGCGCTTTCGCCCGGGTACGGAACAGCGCGCGCTCTTCTCCAGAGGCTTGCGGAGAGAAATAGCTTGCCGGCGCAATCTGTTCCGCGGCTTGAACAAACTCCGCCCCTTCGGGCAGGCGCGCCAGACCTGGTACGTCAAGCAGAGTCACGAGTTCATCGTCCACGCGAACCTCACCGGTCACCAGATGCGTCGCGCTGAGATCCTGCGCATCAAACTGGGGCGGCGGCTGGATGGCGGCAACGGGCAGATCGATCACGTCGAGCACCTCGCTGACGATCAGGCCCAGCGGCATGCGATCGGCTTCCAGCACCACCACATGATCGTCAACGCTGTAGCGCCGCGCCGGATGCTCGAAACGCAGATGGAGATCAGCAACCGGGATAATCCGCCCCCGCAGGCTGAACAGGCCGACGATCCAGGGTGGCGCCTCCTCCACCGGGGTCAACTCTGGCAACCACACAGATTCGCGCACCAAGGCCGCGTCCACGCCGAAGCGGGCACCGTCGTGGTCGAAAATCAGCAAGGAGCGCAAAGCCATATCATCGCTCTCTCATTGCGCAAGCCAATGCAGCATCTCGGCCGCGGTCGTTTCATATGGCTCAATTACCGTATCGCCGGGTAACTCGCGAACAATCTCCAGCGCAGCGCAGCGCAAGGCCTGCGCCCGCGTCAGCTCTTCGGCTCGCTCGTATAACGCCGCCAGTTCCAGAATGGCGGCGACACTGCGCTGATCAAGATAGAGCGTCTTGTCCAGCAGATACCGCGCCTGCTCGAAATCCCCCATGAGCTGGGCCATCTGCGCCAACAGGAAATAGGGTTCCGTTGCCAGCGGTGTGATAGCCAGCACCTGGTGGCAAACCTGCACGGCCTGCTCATATTCACCCCGGTCCGCCAATTCGTGCGCCGCGGCAAGCAGATCTTCTACGCCTGGCGTGGCGATGGACGGCGTCATGCAGGGCGTGCGCCTCTCCATAACAGGGGACAATGCGACAGGGACGGGTTGGGGAATTGCGGCCGCCGGTCCGGAAGCGGCCCGTTGATACACCACGCCTTCGGCAAACAGCTTGTTTTGCAGACTCTTTATGTCATGACTGACAAGCTCGGTGTGCGCGGTCATAAAATAGCCGCCTTCACTTAGCGCAGCCGCCAGTTTTTCTGCCGCGGCGACCACTTCCGCAGCGGTAAAATAGATAAATACGTTGCGGCACAGGATCAGGTCCATGTCCCGGAATTTCTCACTCGGGAATGCATCGGCAATTAGGTCGCCGGTCTGGAAAAGGACCATGTCACGGATGCGCTCGTCCAGAAGCCATTGATCTTTGTTGCGCCTGAAGTAGCGGTGTTGCACCGTCGGCGGCACCATGCGAAAAGACCATTGCTCATAGCTTCCCCGTCGCGCTTTCTCCAGCGCACGCTCGTTGATATCAGTGCCGAAAATCTGGATGTTCCACTCGCCGCGATCCGGCAGCACCATATCCACCAACATGGCGAGGGAATACGCCTCCTCACCACTGGAGCATCCGGCGCTCCACAGGCGCAGGGTTTTCGTACCGCGGTGTTGTTCAATCAGCTCCGGCAACAGGCGCAAACGCAGCAAGTCGAATTGACCGTGGTCACGGAAGAAGTAGGTTTCGCTGTTGGTGTCATGTGCCCGCTGATTCTGGAAAGCGGACGACTGCGCGCAATCTCCGGCAGACGGACGGCGCCCCACCATGCCATCGTCGGAGACCCGTATTCTTTTACATACCTTCGCTTCCATAACTGAATCCCTTCGTCATCTGTTCCTCATTTCAGCGCAGCCTTCTCCCGCTGGCATAAACCCGCCCTCCGCATGCAGTTTGCGTAAAGGTGCAATGCCGGGTATGGCGGAATAGCCTGGGGTATGCGGCATAGTTCCGTTACGCGGGTTCTTGGCTAGCGCACGAGGCTCATCCGTGTGTTCTTTGGCGGGACTACCTAAGGAAGCCCAGAACAACCCCCTGCTGTGCCATGCAGAGAATGAAAAGCAAATAGTGTGATTATTGTCATCTCCTCCATCCTTGGTGGCCGACCACCCTTGAAAATGGCGGGGCATCCAACCGCCCTGGGAATGCATGAGAATTCCCAAGCGCACTATTAAGCATAGACTCCATCCCGCAGTTGGCTAGGGACGGTGACTTAAAGTCTAGGAATTTATTTTCTATGGACGCCGCAACAGACGCGACGGCAGAGACGCAAACGGTGGCGCACGGCAGGAAGCCCGGGGCCTGGGCTTTGCCGGCGGTGGGTAATACCTATTCCAGGGTGGCCACTGTCTGGTCCGCCCAGGCCAGGGCTTCCAGGTAGGCGTCGGAGAGGATTTGCGGGTCTATCTCCTGGCGGGCGATATCACTCCAGCGCCAGCCCTCGTAGGCCAGGGTCCAGGTGAGCGCCCGCCCAGCGAGGCCCTCCCGCCGCAGCAGCGCACCCATAACGCTGTCACTCAGGGGCAGCCGTTCCAGCACCTCCTCCAGCGGCAGGTCCATCAGCGCATCAAGCGCGGAGAAGAGGCCGACCGTAAAAAAGAGATCCGGATTCTGATCCCCAACCTGGATGGCGATGTTGCGGCACATCTGCGCCCGAATCGTGGCGGTCTTCATCAACTCCCGCGGCTTGTCCTCCACCCCGGAGGCGATCAGCAGGGCCGACCAGTTCTTAATCACGCTCAGTCCCAGATACACCACCGCCTGGTGAATAGATTCCACCTTGCGCGGCAGGCCGAAGAAGGCGGAGTTAACCAGACGCAGGATGCGGTAACTGAGCGTCACGTCCTCGCTCAGGATATGGGTCACCTCTTCCACGCTCACCTCGGGATCCTGAAGTTTGGCAAGCAGCTGCAGCACTCCCAGGCGGTTGGTAGCGAGCCGCCGCCCCTTGATAACCTTCGGACGGCTGAGGAAATAGCCCTGGAAATAGTCGAATCCGGCGCTGCGGCAAAAGTCGAATTCCTCCGGCGTCTCCACCTTCTCCGCCAACACCTTGAGCCCGCGAGCTTGTAAATCCAACACCTTTTCCACCAGGTCTTCGCGTTTAACCCTGGGTATATCCACCTTGACGATATGGGCCAGATCAAGCAGCAAATCACGCCGGCCGCAGAAGGCGTAGTCGTCGATGGCGATGCGGTACCCCCGGTCCACCAGGCTGCGAAGCCCCGCCAGGGTCTCTGCCGTTGGCTCCACGTTCTCCAGCACCTCGAAGACCACCCGTCCCTGGGGAAAGGGAAGATGTTCATCACTGACCATGAAGGCGGGGGTGCAGTTGATGAAAGCGAAGGCGTCGCCCGCCACCCGGTCGAGCCCGAGATCCACAAAGGCGCTGACCACCACATCGGCGGTGGCCTGGTCGCCATCATGCACATCCGCGGCATCGGTCTTACAGCGGCGGAACAGCAGTTCGTAAGCGAAGATATTCAGGTCCCGATTGAAAATCGGTTGGCGACCCAGAAAAAAGTCCTGCATTGAATCGTTCCTGAATTGTTATTCGCTGACGGTTTCAGCGCCTGGCCCGCAAACGCGGCCTCCGCAGATAAGATGTCCGTTAGCGGCAATCACCCGTGCCTGATGAAGATAGTATTACGAAATCGCGCATCCTGACTGGCAACTCTCCTATTATTCCGCAGGGATTTCAAGGGAAGTGGGTTCATCACGCGGCATTTTTGCATCCCGGCCAGGGCCGATTCTGGGCGCGACCATGCTTGACAGGCCCCGGCGGCAAGCTTAGCCTTCCAAGATTCTCTCAACTCCCTCATAATAAAGGCGATTCTAGGAAGCGGATTTAACCGGCCATCCTATATAAGGATCGGGGACACCAAATGAAACTCGATGACAACCGGACTATTTTTCGGCGGCGCACCTTTTTAGGCGGTACCGCCGGCACCTGGGCCGTGATTCTGACCATCGCCTTTGTCACCGGCCTGGCCATGTGGCTGGTTCCGGACGACCCCTCTGAGGCCGAGAACACGGTGCAGGAGAACCGGCCCAAGATCCGGTCCCTGGAACCCATAGGGGACGAGCCGGAATTTACCGGCGGCGCCATGATGGAGCAGGAAGGGGTGTATGCCCGCTCCGTTATCTCGCAATTGAATGCATCCGGCGACAACCCCGGCCAGTCGGCGTTTGAAGAGGCCCAGCAACAGAGCCGGGAGGGACGCCGTGCCGACGCCTACCTGCTCTACTTTTACGCCGCCCGCCAGGGTCATGGCGAGGCGGCCCTGGAACTGGGCACCCAGGCCGACCCGGCCTATTTCAGCGTGGAAACCAGCTCCCTTGATGCCCCGGACCAGGTGCAGGCCTACAAATGGTATAAAACGGCGGCCAAGGCCGGAGTCAGTGAAGCCGAACGCCGCCTCCTGGAACTACGTAACCGCGTCGAGTTGCATGCGGCCAACGGCGATGAAGAAGCGCGACGCCTCATGCTGCAGTGGAAATAGCGCAGTGGAAAGAGCAAAGAGCCAAAATATGAAAAAAATAGTGATTGCATCCCTGTTCGCGCTATTTATCGGTAGCGTAGACGCGGCGACAACCATCCAGAAGTCCCCCCTGCTGCTGGAGGGAAAACAGAACCTCTATCAAAGGGTACTGACAGTTCCGGGCGCCCTGCTCGCCGCCTCCCCCAAGGCGGCCGACGCCGGGAAACCCACCACCCCCTTCACCGCTTACTACGTCTACAAACGCGAACAGGCCGGCAAGCAGGAGTGGCTGCAGGTGGGCACCGATCGCCACGGCACCATCAATGGCTGGGTGCCGGCCAGCCAGACCCTGGAGTGGAACCAGGGCCTCACGGTGGCCTTCCGCGATCCGGTGGACCGGGACCGCAGCCTGCTGTTCCGCGACGGCAAGGATCTGCAGGCGCTGGTGGAGTCCAGGGATCTGAATCGCTACCAGCAACTCTACGCCCAGGCCGAGCGGGGTTCCATGGACGCCGGCTCGCCGGTGGTAGCCATCCAGCCCAAGGGACATGTGGACATCCAGGAAGACTTCTATCTGGTGCCCATTCACAAGCACCAGGATGTCTATATGGGTTCCGAGCAGGCCCGGATGCTGCAGGTCTCCAGCGTGCCGCTCTCCTACGCGCCGCCCACCGCCAAAGCCAAAGCCGAAGCCAAACCGGCCAAGGCCCCAGCCGCTCCGCAACTGCCGGGCCGGGATCAGTACAGCGCCGGGATCGTCTTCGCCATCGACTCCACCAAATCCATGGACCCCTACATCGACCGCACCCGCAAGGCGGTGATGAAGATCTACGACAGCCTGAAGCGCGCCGGACTGATGGGCAACGTAAGCTTCGGCCTGGTCTCGTTTCGTGACAATCAGGAAGCGGTGCCGGAAATCGAGTACCTGACCCGTACCTACGTCACCCTGGAACAGGGCAGCGAGCCGCAGACCTTCATCGACAATGTGGAAGGCCTCTCCGCCGCCACCGTCTCCAGCCAGGACTTCCAGGAAGACGCCTATGCCGGCGTCAAGCAGGCCATTGAGGAGATGAACTGGAAAGGCCAGCATGCGCGCTATATCGTACTAGTCACCGACGCGGGGCCGCGCGGTGAAAAGGACCCCCTCTCCAGCACCGGCATGAGCGCCGAGGGGTTGCAGCAGCTGGCGTGGGACAACGGCGTCGCCATCTTCGTTCTGCACCTGCTGACCCCGGACAGCGAAGCGGACCATGAAACCGCGGCGGAGCAGTACAAACGGCTCTCCCAGTTTCCGGGCATCGGCAGCCTTTACTACGGCGTACCCACCGGGGACGTAGACAAGTTCGGCCGCGCGCTGGACACCCTGGCCGGGCAGATCACCATGCAAGTGAAGGTCGCCGCCTCCAACGCCACCCCTTCCCAACCGCAACCGGTGGCCACCACCATCGTGCGCGGCGACGCGGAACTGGAGCAGTTGCAGGAAAAGGTGGCCAAGCTCGGCTATGCCCTGCGTATGCGCTATCTGCAGAAGCACGCCAACGACCAGGTGCCGAACGTGTTTAACGCCTGGCTGGTGGACCGCGATTTCCGCAATCCCGAGCGCCGCACCCTGGACGTGCGGGTGCTGCTCACCCGCGACCAGCTCTCCGACCTGCACGATATCCTGAAAAAGGTGCTCAATACGGCGGAAGAGGGCCTGCTGTCGCCCAAGAACTTCCTCAACGAACTCAAAAGCCTGGCCGCCACCATCTCCCGCGACCCGGAAGAGTTGGGAACCACCACCGCCACCACGGCCGGACAGGGCAACAGCCTGGCGGACCTCGGCTTTATGATGGAGTACATCTCCGACCTGCCCTACACCCCCGAGGTGATGAACATCTCGCTGGAGGATTGGCACAGCTGGTCCGCCACCGAGCAGATCCGCTTCCTGCACAAGCTGGAGGCCAAGATCAACTACTACCGCGCCCTGCATGACCACACCGACCTGTGGGTCAGCCTCGACGGCGGGCCGGTGGATGGGGACTCCGTATTTCCCATCGCCCTCGACATGCTGCCGTAGTACTACCATGGCTGAAACGAACATACCGCCCAAAGAGGGCGGCGGGCTGATTTATCACCTGCGGGATGTAAGCAAGAACCGCGAATCGGAAGGGGTCGCCTTCCGGCTGCATGTGCCCAGCCTGCAGATTGCCCAGGGCGAGAAAATCGCGCTCATCGGCGAGAGCGGCTGCGGCAAGTCCACCCTGCTGGACATGCTCTCTTTCATTTTGCAGCCCAGCGATATCGGCGCCTTCAAGTTCCGGCCCATTGTCTCCGACAGTCCGCTCGACATCGCCGAGCACTGGAAAAAAAGGCGCCAGAACCAACTGGGGGACCTGCGCCGCCACCATATCGGCTATGTCATGCAGACCGGGGGCCTGCTGCCCTATCTCAGCGTCCGTGACAACATGTCCCTGTCGCGCAACGTACTGGGAATGGAGGAAGACGGCTCGGTGGAGCGGCTGGCCAAAGAGCTGGGCATCGCCGGCCATCTCAACAAGCTGCCGGACTCCCTCTCCACTGGCGAACGCCAGCGGGTAGCCATCGGGCGCGCCCTCGCCCACCACCCCTCCATCGTGATCGCCGACGAGCCCACCGCCTCGGTGGACCCCTTCGCGGCGGAAAAGATCATGTCCCTGTTCATTGAGCTGGTGGAGGAGATGAAAATCACCGTGATCGTGGCCAGCCACGCCTGGAGCCATATCAAAAAACTGGATCTGCGCCGTCTCTCCCACCACACCCGCCGTTCCGCGGACGGGCTGGTCACGGAGACCGAGGTAAAAGGGTAAAAACTTCCGATGCGACCACTGAAAACCCTGAAACTGGCCACCCGCGACTACTTCCATGAATGGCAGATGTCCGGCTGTTTTGTGCTGGCCCTGTCCGCCATCCTGGGTCCCATGATGGTGTTGTTCGGCCTCAAGTTCGGCATCGTCGGCGGCATGATCGACCAGCTCATCGAGGATCCCCGCAACCGTGAAATCCGGCCCGTGGGCAGCGGGCGCTTCACCACCCAGTGGCTCTCCGAACTGCAGCAGCGCAGCGATGTGGCCTTCACCATCCCCCGCACCCGCAGCATCTCCGCCATCGTGGAACTGCAAAGCGATCTCACCTCGCGCATCCAGCCCACCGAGCTGATCTCATCCGGCGAGGGCGACCCCCTGTTGCAGAGTTCCGGCGCGTTCCCCGAGGGCCTCAACCGGATTGTGCTGTCCGAGAGCGCCGCCAAGAAGCTGCGCGTAAAGGCCGGTGACAAGTTGAGCGGCAGCCTGATGCGCCGTTTCCAGGGCAACAAGGAGCGGGTACACCTGGACCTGCAGGTGGCCGCCGTGGCCAGCGCCAGCGCCTTTCCCCGGGAGGCCGCATTCGCCTCACTGGAACTGGTGGAGGCGCTGGAGGACTTCCGTGACGGCCATGCGGTGCCGGTACTGGGCTGGGAAGGCGCCGCCCCTCCCCCCGCCGGACGCACCTACCCCGGGTTCCGGCTCTATACCCACTCCATCTATGAGGTGGCCGGCCTGGAAAAAGAGTTGCAGGAGGCGGGGGTGGATGTCCATACCCGCTCTTCGGAAATCGAGATGGTGCAGCGCATGGACCGCAACCTCTCCATGGTGTTCTGGGCCATCGCCGTGATCGGCCTGGTGGGCTACTCACTCTCCCTCGGCGCCAATCTGTGGGCCAATGTGGACCGCAAGCGCAAGGAGCTCTCGGTGCTGCGCCTGGTGGGCTTCCGCACTGGCGACATCGTCTGGTTTCCCATGATCCAGGCCCTCTACACCGCCCTGTTCGGCTGGGGACTGGCGATGGTGATCTTCTTTGCGGCCTCCTGGGTCATCAACGACATGCTGGCCTCCCAACTTGAGGTGGGACAGAATGTCTGCCACCTGCTGCCGCTGCACTACGCCATCGCCTGCCTGCTCACCGCGGGATCGGCCATCCTCTCCGCCGCCCTGGCTGGAATGCGCTCCGCCCGCGTGGAGCCATCGGAAGGACTTCGGGAAATTTAGCCGGCTACTCGCCCCCTGTTTGGGGGCGTTGCTCCGCCGAATCGGGTATTATTGGGACGGAGTGTCATTCGGCCGTAATATGGATTTCTTCACATGACAAGGCGGGTTGCAATCACCGGATTCTCGTTCCGGTTTCCTAACACCAGCACACCCCAGTACTGGCCGGACCTGCTGGCCGGCAAAGACCTGGTCACCACCGTAGAGCCCGGACGCTGGGCCACGGAAACCTACCTCCACCCCAACAAAAACCACCCAGGCACCAGCTACACCTTCGCGGCGGGATCCATCGGCGACATATCCGGATTCGATGCCGGTTTTTTCGGTATCTCCCCCCGCGAGGCCGCCCTCATGGATCCCCAACAGCGGCTATTGCTGGAACTCAGCTGGGAGGCCCTTGAAAACGCCGGCATTCCACCCTCCTCCCTGCGTGGTACTCCATGCGGCGTCTACATCGGCATCTCCAGCATGGATTACTCCTTCCGGCTTACCGAAGATGTGGCGGCCCTGGACTCTTCGGTCATGACCGGCAACACCCTGAGTATCGCCGCCAACCGCATCTCCTATGCCTTTGACCTGCAGGGCCCGAGCATGGCGATCGACACCGCCTGCTCTTCCTCCATGGTCGCCTTTCACCAGGCCTGCCGCTCCATCGTCTCCGGGGAGAGCAACATGGCCATGACCGGCGGCATCAGCCTGCACCTGCACCCCTATGGCTTTATCGGATTCTCCAAGGCCTCCATGCTCTCCCCCCAGGGACGCTGCAAGGTCTTTGACGCCGCCGGGGACGGCTATGTCCGTTCTGAAGGGGGCGGCATGTTCGTCCTGAAAGAGTATGAACAGGCGGTGGCCGACGACGACCCCATCCTGGCCGTGGTGGCCGCCTCGGCGGTAAACACCGACGGGCACAAATCCGGACTCACCGTACCCAGCCCGGAGGCCCAGGCGAACCTGCTGCGGCAGGCCTATGAACAGGCCGGGGTAGACCCGGACGCCATCGACTATCTGGAGGCCCACGGCACTGGCACGGCGGTGGGCGACCCCATTGAGACCCGCGCCATCGGGGAAGCCCTGGGTAAGGCGCGCCCCAAGGATCGTCCGTTACCCATCGGATCGGTGAAGAGCAATATGGGCCATCTGGAGACCGCCTCCGGCGTGGCAGGACTGGTAAAGGCGCTCCATTGCATCCGCCATCGTGAGGTACCCGCCACCATCGGCCTTGAAACGCTCAATCCGGAGATCAGGCTGGAAGAGTGGAATCTGGAGATCGTCACCGGCAACCGCCCCCTGGACAAAGAGAAAAAACTGGTGGTCGGCGTCAACTCCTTCGGCTTTGGGGGCGCCAACGCCCATGTGGTGCTGGAGAGTCACGATCCTTGCGCAGCCGAAACAAGACACCTGCCAACCCGGCAGCTACCACCGCTGCTCCTGTCCGCGAAAAGCGGCCCCGCCCTCAGCGATATGGCGCGCCAGTATGCCGCTTTTCTACAGCAGCACTCCCCGGAAACCTACTACCACACCGCCTTCAGCGCCGCATTTCACCGCGACCGGCACGAGCACCGTCTGACGGTTTCTGCCGACACGCCAAAAGCTGCCGCCCAGGCCCTGCTGGACTACGCCGATGGAAAGCCACCGACCAATGCCGTACTGGATGCAGGGGTGGCGGCACACCCTTCCGGCACGGCATTTATCTATACCGGCAACGGCTCCCAATGGTTCGGCATGGGAAAACGGCTGCTTGAAGAGCCGGTTTTCCTAAAGGCCGTCCGTGAGGTTGATGTACTGTTCCAGAACCATGCGGATTACTCCCTGGAGTCGGAACTCGCGGGGGATAATGGTGATCGTTTCGAACATACAGAGTTCGCGCAACCGGCCCTGTTCGCCATGCAGGTGGGCATCACCCGCATGCTTCAGCATTACGGCATCCAACCCGCTGCCGTGGCGGGACACAGTGTGGGCGAGGCCGCAGCGGCCTGGGCGGCCGGGGTTCTTTCCCTGGCGGATGCGGTAGAGGTCATCTACCATCGAAGCCGGTTGCAGGGAACCACCAAAGGCACCGGCGGTATGACGGCCGTAGCGCTGGGTCAGAATCACACCCAGGCGCTGCTGGAAGAGCAGGGACTCGCCTCTCGGCTGGTCATTGCAGGGACCAACAGTTCTCGCGGCATCACCCTCGCCGGCGATACCGATTCATTGACCGGTTTCGAAACCATTCTCAGGCAACGGGAAATCCCACACAAACGGCTGGATCTGGATTATGCCTTTCACAGTCCGGCAATGGATTCGATTGAAAACGAGGTCACCTCCGCCCTCGCTTCTATCCAGCCACAAAAGTTCTCCACTCCGTTCTATTCAACGGTAACTGGTGAGAAGCTGAACGGACCTGAACTGAAGGCAGAGTATTGGTGGCATAACATCCGCCAACCGGTGCTGTTCGAACAGGCCATAAAAAACATCATCCATGATGAATGCAATCTATTCATCGAAATCGGCCCGCACGCCATTCTGAGCAATTATGTCCGTGACGCATTAAGGGATGAGGCGATCAATGGCCGGGTAATAGGCACCATCAGCCGGGAGGAGTGCCTGCCGCAACGAATCCAGAGCGCGGCAAATCAGGCCATCATCGCCGGGGCCAGCGTGGAGTGGCAGACGCTGTTCCCCTATCCCGGAAGTTACATCGAGCTGCCCAACTACCCATGGCAGCGGGAGCGCCACTGGCTGCCTACAACACCTGAATCCCTGGGACTGCTTGAGCGGCGAAACGTCCATCCATTACTGGGATACCCGCTGGCCCAGCAGGAACTTGCGTGGGAAAACCAACTGGATCTCCTGCGCCATCCATCCCTGGCCGATCATGTGGTGGGAGAGAGCACGCTGTTTCCGGGATCAGGCTATGTAGAGCTGGCCCTGGCCGCGGCCGGTGCCTGGAATCCAGAGGAATCCCTGGTCAATATTGAGGAACTGGAGATCCAGTCACCCTTACTATTGGGTGAAGAACACTCCAAAGAGATTCGCTTGCGAATTGACCCGAACGATGGCGGCTTCCAGATATCGGGCCGCGAATATGCCGGCAAGGAGTCATGGACCCAGCATGCCAAGGGCAGAATCCTGGCCGAACCGCATAAAGGTTCGGCCACCGCGAAAGCCCCCCTCATACCCACGAGAGACCCGGACTTCGACACCGAGGCACACAACCGCCTGACCCGGGATGCCGGACTCGCCTACGGCCCGGCCTTCCAGGGTATAGAGCGAGGCTGGATTGAGGGCGACCGTGTGCTGGCGATGCTCCAAACGCCAGACGCCATTGCCGCCGAAATGGAGCAGATGCATCTCCACCCGGCCCTGTTGGACAGCACCATTCAGCTCATCTTTCAGCTCCTGAAAAATGACTCGGATATCGAGCAGGGCACGGTGTTCATTCCGGTAAAATTCGGCCGGATCAACGTCCGTTCCGGCCTGGGCCGGCCCCACCTTGCCAGCGCCAGACTGATCCGCCGGGCGCCCCACTCCCTGACGGCCGACTTTACGATTTTTGATCAAACGGGCGCTGCCATCGCGGTGATTCAGCAAACCCGTTTTCGCGCCGTGCGCCTGCACAGGGGAACCAGTGACAACCTGAGTTTCCTGGATTACCACGCCATACCTAAGCCCCATCCATACGCCTCCAACAACCTGTCGCCGATACGGTTTGAAGAGGTGCATACCACGCTAACCGAAATGGCGAAGAGAAATCTGGTTCAGGGTGGCAACCGCCGTTATACGGATGAGGTTGAGCCGCTGCTGGACAGCCTGTGCCGCCAGTTCTCCATTGAGGCCCTGCGGCAACTATGCGGCCCCAAAGATACCCTGTCCGCGGAGACGATTTCCGCCATCCGGAGCAGTACGCCCGGTATGGCGCCGTTCCTGGATTATCTGCTCAATCAGGAAGAGGAAGACCAGATCATCGTGCCGCAGGGGGAAGATTGGCAAATCCAGCCGAGAGCGGCCAACCAGCCCTCCGCTCAGGAGATCTGGAATATTCTGGTTGCCGATTACCCGGATTATTTTCCCATCATCCATACGGTCGGGCGAATCGGCGCCAACCTCACCTCCATTTTGAATGGCGGCGAGTCACTCGGTGAATCCCAGACCAGCCAGGTGCCGCTATCCTTGCCGGTTTCTCAGGTGCTGGGAGCCGGCCGCAAGCAGAAGCTGGGGCAGGTGATCCAGGATCTTATTCACCAGGGGCAGGCGCATCTGAGCGAAGGAAGGCGGCTCTCCATTCTGGAGATCAGCCATCAAACGCCGCTCTTCGTTATGGACGCCTGTCTGGCCATGGACGGCGACCATTGTGACTACAGCTTTGCCACCAACTCAACGGATGCCCAGGAAGAGGTTCTGCGGCTGAAAGAGCACTGCCCGGGCATACAGTGCCGTCTGATCGGACAGGAATCCGAACTGGAATCTATTCTCCCGGCCGACCTCTCTCACCTGGTAGTGGTCACTCTCGATTTCTGTGACGTTCAGAAAACCGTACAGGCCCTGGAATTCGCCAAGGCGCACCTGGCCCCCGGCGGTACCCTGCTGCTGATCGGACAACACGGCTCGAGCTGGATTGATTTCACCTTCGGCAGCCTCCCGGGGTGGTTCCGTGAGTTGGAAGGCAGCTGGCTCTCCAATCAACGACAGATAAAATTCTGGCAGCAACAACTGCAACAGCTTGGTCTCGTGTGCGGCCCTCTGGTTGAACTCTCTCCGGGCAGCCTTTCCGATATCTATTTTCTTAGCGCCCGCCGTGAGGAGGTGGATGTTGTCCTGCCACCTCCCCGCCAGGAGCCCTCCCGGAACTGGATACTGATTACCGACCGTGGCGGCTACGCCGCCCAACTGTCGGCCCAGTTAAAAACCCAGCTCAACAATCATGGCGACCGTGTCGTGAAGATCTTTGCAGATCAGGAAGGCGGCATTGGCTCCCAGCTTGCCGAAGCCATTGACGGACAGGAGACGATTGACGGCATCCTGCTTTTATCCGGCCTGGATGCCCATTCTGCGCAGAAACAGGGCCAGGAACTGCTGGAACATGAGGTCAAACGCTGCGCCACGGCGGCCGCGCTCTTCCGCGCCTGCGACGTGGCACAAACACAGATACCCTGCTGGCTGATCTCCGTGGGCGCCATGACCGGCCTGCTGCCTGGCAATTCCGCTCGCCAACAGCAGATAGCGGCATCCGCCGCCGCGGACAGCGCGTTCCATGGTTTTGTTCGCAGCATGATGAATGAGGGAGCCAGCGGCTCCATACGTCTGATCGACCTGGAGACGCCCTCAACTCACAAGGAGTTGATCACGGCGTTGACCCGGGAACTGGAAGCGGTGGACAGCGAACAGGAGGTCATACTTACTGCCAACGGGGAGCGCTTTGTACCCAGGCTACGTCCGGATTCAGCCCACGGAGAAACAACCGACAACCGGGATCAAACGACTGCCGATGACGCCGCGCGGGTTTATCTGGACTTTCAGTTTCCAGGCCAGCTGCGCAATCTGCACTGGCAGGCGGCGAACCCGGCGCCGCTCGCCGAGGATGCGGTGGAGATCGAGGTACACGCCACCGGCCTCAATTTCCGCGACCTGATGTACGCCCTGGGTCTGCTATCCGATGAGGCGGTGGAAAACGGGTTTGCCGGCCCCTCTCTGGGTCTGGAGTTCGCGGGTACTGTGCTGCATGCGGGTTCCAAGGCAAAAGGCTTCTCCAGCGGTGACAAGGTGGTGGGCTTCGGCCCCTCCAGCTTCAGCAACCGGGTGGTGACCAAAGCGACCGCCCTATCCCACATTCCGCCGAGCATGTCCTTCGAGGCCGCCTCCACCATCCCCAGCGTGTTTTTCACCGTCTATTACGCCCTGCACTATCTGGCCCGGCTAAAGGAGGGGGAAAAGGTCCTGATTCACGGCGCCGCCGGCGGTATCGGCATCGCGGCGATTCAGCTCGCCCGCTCTCTGGGTGCCGAGATCTATGCCACCGCGGGATCGGAAGAGAAGCGTGATTTCCTGCGCCTGCTGGGGGTCGAACATATCTACGACTCCCGATCCCTATCCTTTGCCGATGAGATCCTCGAACAAACCGGTGGGAAAGGGATCGACGTGGTGTTGAACTCCCTTGCCGGCGAGGCCATAAATCGTAACTTCCAGATACTGAGGCCCTTCGGCCGCTTTCTTGAGTTGGGGAAAAGGGACTTTTACGAAAACACCAAGATCGGTCTGCGTCCGTTCCGCAACAACATCAGTTATTACGGCATTGATGCCGATCAACTCATGCAGGAGCAGCCGGAACTGACCGGCGCCCTGTTTGCCGAAGTAATGGCCCTGTTTGCCGAAGGTGAACTCCATCCCCTGCCCTATCAGGTGTTTGAGGCGGAAAACATTGTGGATGCCTTCCGCCACATGCAGCAGGCGCGCCAGATCGGGAAAATCGTGGTGACCTATCGCAACGGAATCAACCACGTCCGGCGTCCGGCGCCGGACCCGCAGGAAAAACTGACCCTGTCGCAAAATGCATCTTATCTGGTTACCGGCGGCCTCAGCGGTTTCGGCCTGAAAACCGCGGAGTGGCTGGTGGAAAAAGGGGCGCGCCACCTGATCCTGATCAGCCGTAGCGGTCCTGCTTCCGACGAAGCGAAAGCGGCGATCCTGCAACTGGAACAGCAGGGCGTGTCCGTGCTGGCCACATCCTGTGACATCACCGATGAGCAGGCGCTACGGGAACTGCTGGCGAAAGTTGCTGAGAAATTCCCTCCCCTCAGGGGAATCGTCCATGCCGCCACGGTGATTGATGATGCCCTGATTCGGGATATGGACACCGAACAGATCCGGCGCGTTCTTGCTCCCAAGATTCTGGGCGCGGACTATCTAGACCGAATGACTCAGAACATACCGCTGGACTTCTTCATTCTGTTCTCATCCGCCACCACCCTGTTCGGTAATCCCGGGCAGGCCAACTATGTGGCGGCCAACAGTTGGCTGGAGTCCCTGGCCAGAAAACGCAGGGCCAACGGCCAGCCCGCCACCTGCATCCGCTGGGGGGCCATTGAGGACACTGGCTACCTGGCCCGCAATGAAAACATCAAGGAAGCGCTGCAAAACCGCATGGGCGGCAAGGCGATCCAGTCGTCCGCTGCACTGGGCATTCTGGAGGAGTT
>JBNKPL010000019.1:0-29469 GCA_050295355.1 Sedimenticolaceae bacterium | reverse complement strand
ACTCTTCGTACTCCTGCTCTTTGAACCCCACATGGAGCTTCCCGTTCAAATCCAGCACCGGCCGTTTAATAATAGTCGGCGTTTCCAGCATAAGCCGAATAGCGCTCTTTTCATTGATGGCTTTCTGGATCGCTTTCGGCACTTTGCGCCACATCATGCCGCGGCGGTTGAGCAGGATCTCCCAGCCCAGTTCTTTTACCCAGCCGCGCAGGAGGGATTCTTCCAAGCCCAGTTTTTTGAAGTCGTGAAATTGGTAGTCGACGCCGTGTTGGTCCAGCCATTTGCGGGCTTTTTTCATGGTGTCGCAGTTGGGGATGCCGTAGAGGGTTACTACCATGTGGTTGGTTCCTTTTTTATTACCCCTCACCCTAACCCTCTCCCTCAAGGGGAGAGGGGATTGTGAGATGTTTATAGCGCGTTTGGTGGGATAGGACCCCACCCTACGGGTTGTTGGATGTACTCCTGCGCTTTTTTGCCATCGAGAGCGCAGAGAATAACCGTTCCATTTTCTGGCTCCGCATCACCCTGGGGGCAGGGCTCCTACATCGTTTTGCTACTCCCCCTCCTAGCCTCCCCCGCTTGCGGGGGAGGGATAAGAGGAGAGGTGGTTATTCTTCTGGTTCGAAGCTCGTTTTGTCGGCACCGCAGTCGGGACAGCACCAGTCGTCTGGCAGGTCTTCAAAGGCGGTTCCCGCCGGGATGTTGTTTTCGGGGTCGCCCTGGGCCGGGTCGTATACATAGCCGCAAACGGTGCATACATATTTCTTCATCATCTCTTTGCTCCCAATCCGATTTCGCGTGAAGTTCCGCGCCGTTCAACGGCGTTGTGTATCGTCATCCCTCACTATATAGGGGCCCCACCTGACGGATTAAAGCAATCAGTTCCTGAAATCGTTTATCTTCCGGCTCTTCCTTGCCGGTCACCCATTCCAGCAGGGTGGGATCGTCTTTTTCCAGCAGCTTCCAGAACAACGCCTTCTGCTCCTCGCTCAGTTTTCCGTAATGGCCTTCCTGTACGAAGCGTTCGAACAGCAGGTCCAGTTCCAGCATGGAGCGGCGGCACTGCCAGCGCAGGCGTTCCAGCGTGGTGTCTTTGAGAGCGTCCGTCATGAGGAAAGAAAAACGTCAGATCGACTGGCGCAGCATGAGCGCCCGGATGTGGCCGATGGCCTTGGTGGGATTGAGTTTCATGGGACAGGCATCCACGCAGTTCATGATGTCGTGACAGCGGAACAGGGGATAGGGTCCTTCCAGAAAGTCGAGCCGCTCCTTGGTGGCCTGGTCCCGGCTGTCGGCGAGAAAGCGCCACGCCTGAAGCAGCGCCTGGGGACCGAGGAAGCGGATGGGATTCCACCAGAAGGAGGGACAGGAGGTGGAACAGCAGCCGCACATGATGCATTCGTACAGGCCGTCCAGCTTGTCGCGCTCTTCGGGCGACTGCAGGATCTCCACCTCGGGCATGGGCTCCTTGCGGATCAGGTAGGGCTGGACCTTTTTGTACTGCAGGTAGAAGCGGGTCATGTCCACCACCAGGTCGCGGATAATCGGCCGGAACGGCAGGGGACGCACCACTACGGGCTCTTTCAGTTCGGACACGGGGGTGATGCAGGCCAGCCTATTGCGGCCGTTGACGTTCAGGCCGTCGGAACCGCACACCCCTTCGCCGCAGGAGTGACGGAAAGAGAGGGATTCGTCTTCCTTCTTCAGCTCCAGCAGTACATCGCGCAGCATCATGCCGGGCTTCACATCCAGTTCGTAGTCCTGGAGATAGGGCTTTTTGTCTTTGTCCGGGTTGTAGCGGTTGATGCGAAATTTCATCCGGCGCACCTCAATAGACGCGTTCTTTCGGCGGGAACGGCTCTACCGTCAGAGGCTTGCAGCGCACTGGCTTCCAGTCCAGCCGGTCACCCTCTTTAAAATAGAGACTGTGTTTGCGCCACTGGTCGTCGTCGCGCTTGGGATAGTCCACCCGCGAGTGCGCGCCGCGGCTCTCCTTGCGCGCCTCGGCGCACATCATGGTGGCCATGGCGATATCGGACATGTTCTCCAGTTCCAGCGCCTCCACCCGTGCGGTGTTGAAGGTGCGGCTGTCGTCCTTGAGACAGACCCCCTGCACCCGTTCGCGGATCTCTTTCAGTTTTTCGATCCCCTCCTGCATCACCTCTTCGGTGCGGAATACGCTGCAGTGGTCCTCCATTACCTTTTTCAGGTCGGCGCGCACCACGTCCACCCGCTCGCCGCTGCAGCTCTTTTCCCAGCGTTCCAGACGGTGCATGGCCTGCTTTACGCTCTCTTCGTCCAGCGGGCGATGGTAGCGGTTCTCTTTCAGGTAGCCAACGATGTGGTTCGCCGCCGCGCGGCCGAACACCAGGATATCCAGCAGGGAGTTGCCGCCCAGACGGTTGGCCCCGTGCACCGAAACGCAGGCGCATTCGCCCACCGCGTAGAGACCCGGGATCTCCTGTTCCGGGTTGTCCACGCTGGTGGTCACCACCTGGCCGAAACGGTTGGTGGGGATGCCGCCCATGGTGTAATGGGCGGTGGGACAAACCGGGATGGGCGCCTCCACGGGATCGATGTGCAGGAAAGTCTTGCAGGTCTCGCGGATGGCAGGCAGCCGTTTGGCGATCACCTCTTCGCCAAGGTGATCCAGCTTGAGGTAGACGAAGTCCTTGTCCGGACCGCAGCCGCGTCCTTCGCGCACCTCGGTGGCGATGGCGCGGCTCACCACGTCACGGCTTGCCAGATCCAATGCATGAGGTGCATAACGCTCCATAAAGCGCTCGCCCTCACTGTTGACCAGATAACCGCCCTCGCCGCGCACGCCCTCGGTGATCAGCATCCCCTTGCCCGCGATGCCCGTGGGATGGAACTGGAAGAACTCCATGTCCTGCAACGGCACACCCGCGCGCAGGGCCATGGCCATGCCGTCGCCCGTATTGATATGGGCGTTGGTGGAGGTGCGGAAAATCTGGCCGCTGCCGCCCGTGGCGATGAGGGTGGTCTTGGCCTCGATCAGCAGCGGCTCGCCCGTCTCGATGTTCATCACCAGCGCGCCGAGGATGTGGCCCTCATCATCGCGGATCAGGTCGATGGCGAAATACTCATCAAAGAAGTGGCTCTTGGCGCGGATGTTCTGCTGATACAGCGAATGAAGAATGGCGTGGCCCGTGCGGTCCGCCGCCGCGCAGGTACGGGTGGCCTGGGCGCCGCCGAACTCCTGGCTCTGGCCGCCGAAGGGACGCTGGTAGATTTTGCCATTATCCAGCCGCGAGAAGGGAACGCCGTAATGTTCCAGCTCGTAGACCAGTTGCGAGGCCGCGCGGCACATGTATTCAATGGCGTCCTGGTCGCCCAGGTAGTCGCTGCCCTTGACGGTGTCGTACATGTGCCAGTGCCAGTTGTCCGCCGACACATTGGCCAGCGCCGCGTTGACGCCGCCCTGGGCCGCCACCGTATGGGAGCGGGTGGGAAACACCTTGGAGACCACCACCACGCGGGCATCCGCCTCCGACAGTTGCAGCGCCGCGCGCAGACCCGCGCCACCTGCGCCCAGGATCAGCGTATCAAAACGGCGCCGTTCGAGATTTCTTAAATCAACTCCATCCATCTAAATGGCTCTTCCCGCAAGCAAGACAACTTTTAAAATCCAGATACCGCTGCCGATCAAACCCAGCCCCAGCAGGGCGAGGATGGTTACCCGAATCATCAGCGGATGAACGTAATCAATCACCACATCGCGCATACCCACCCAGGCGTGCAGCAAAATGGCATAGCAATAGAGCAGCAGGGAGACGGTGGTGAAGGGCGAATCGAGCCACGCCTGCCACTCCGCATGGGACTGGGGCGGGGCGATAAGGAAAAACGCCATCAGAAAAACCGTATACAGGGCGAGGTAGACGGCGGTGATCCGCTGCAGAATCCAGGCGCGCAGTCCCGTGGCGCGGCGGCTGCTCACAACAGCACCCAGGCGCCGAAGCCGGCGGCGATGGCGGCGGCCACGATCAGCACCAGCCAGGCGGTCACTCTGGCCTGCTCTTTTTCGATGCCCACATCGAAATCCAGGCCGAGATAACGGAGGCCCGCCAGCAGATGATGCATCAGGCCCCAGCCGAGCAGGATCAATACCAGGGTGATAAACCAGTGTCCAAGCAGATCCCGCGCCTGTTGAAAACCCTGCTCCGACTTGAGGGAGAGATCCAATATGTAGATGAGGGCGGGGATCGCCAGCACCATAACCACGCCGCTGATCCGATGGGCGATGGACATGATCGCCGCCACTGGGAAGCGGATTAAAAGCAGGTTAAAAAAAATGGGTCTTGGATCTGACATCTAACTCATATTGAAAATATGTTGTTGCTTATTCTTTGAAGCAGTCTGGTATAGAAACGCCCCTGGGTCAACGTTCGGACATGGGTATCCAGTTCCGCCGCGGCGAGCCCGTATAGAGCTGGCGTGGACGGCCGATGGTTTGATTGTCATCGCTGATCATCTCCATCCATTGGCTGATCCAGCCCACGGTGCGCGCCATGGCGAAAATCACGGTGAACATGTTGGTGGGGATGCCGATGGCCGACAGGATAATGCCCGAGTAGAAGTCCACATTGGGATAGAGTTTTTTCTCAATGAAGTATTCGTCCTCCAGGGCGATGCGCTCCAGTTCCATGGCGATCTCGAACAGGGGATCATCCCCCTTGCCCACCTCCGCCAACACCTCGTGGGTCGCCTCGCGCAGGATGCGCGCACGCGGATCATAGTTCTTGTACACCCGATGCCCGAAACCCATGAGGCGGAACGGGTCCTGGGGATCGCGGGCGCGTTTCAGGAATTCGCCGATCCGGTTCACCGACCCGATTTCGTTCAACATCCGCAACACCGCCTCGTTGGCGCCGCCATGGGCCGGCCCCCACAGGGCGCTGACCCCCGCGGACACGCAGGCGAAGGGGTTGGCCTGGCTGGAGCCCGCCAGCCGCACCGTGGAGGTGGAGGCGTTCTGTTCATGATCGGCGTGCAGGATGAAGATCTTGTCCATGGCGTCGGCGATCACTGGCGAGACGTTGTACTCCTCGCAGGGGGTGGAGAACATCATGTTGATGAAGTTCTCCGCGTAACGCAGCCGGTTTTCAGGATAGACGAAGGGCTGACCGATGGAGTACTTGTACGAGGCCGCCGCGATGGTGGGCAGCTTGGCCAACACCCGGATGGCCGAGATCTCACGATGGCGCGGATCGTGGATATCCAGGGAGTCGTGATAGAAGGCGGAGAGCGCGCCCACCACGCCGACCAGAATCGCCATGGGATGGGCGTCGCGGCGGAAGCCCTTATAGAAGCCCAGCAGTTGCTCATGCACCATGGTGTGCTCGGTCACCAACCGCTGAAAATGTTCGAACTCGTCCTGGGTAGGCAGCTCGCCGTGCATCAGCAGATAACAGGTCTCCATGTAGCAGCTCTTTTGCGCCAGCTGCTCAATGGGATAGCCGCGGTATTCAAGGATGCCCTTTTCGCCGTCGATGAAAGTGATCTGGCTAACACAGGAGGCGGTGGACTTGAAGCCGGGGTCCAGGGTAAAGAGTCCGAAATCGCGGTAGAACTTGGTGATATCCACCACCCCGGGACCCATCGTCCCGTCAATGATGGGCAGTTCCACCTCTTTGCCGGTACGGTTGTCGCGGATGGTCAGGGACTCTTTTGACATCTCAGGTTCCTTTTCGCAGGGGCCTGCGCGCTGTTCTTGGTGCAGCCGAAGCAACTATCAGGAGAGGCGCCCGTGCTCATTTTTATGGTTTAGCGTTTTTATATTGAATAACTAAAACCTTAGGCCGTGGCGAAAAAAAGTCAACCTTGGAAAATTCGCGTCTTATTTCCCATCATGTGCAACCCCTGTCCCACAAGAGCCCATGGCGGTTTCTGATCGCTTTGCGTTAGGATGCCCACCATGAACCTAGAATCCTCAGTTGACCGCTACGATGGCAATTCAAGGCATTGAAAAAATAAAATGTTATCGGTATTGCTTCACTCACCTGTCGAGTGAGGGCCGCTACACCGCGAATGGCACGCTTGGGACGCCCCATGGCGGCGTTGCAACTCCTTGTAATAGAACCACTATTACGCATCGTTGCGCCTTGCCCTGGAACGCCCCAAACACACCCTTCACGGTGTCCAACTAAGGATTCTAGGTTGAACGACCACCAGCTTCTCCGCTACAGCCGCCAGATCATGCTGCCCGCCATCGGCATTGAGGGACAGGAGCGCCTGCTCGCCTCGCGGGTGCTGATTATTGGCCTCGGCGGGCTGGGCTCCCCGGTTGCCATGTACCTGGCGGCGGCGGGGGTCGGCACCCTGGTGCTGGTGGATTTCGACCGCGTGGACCTCTCCAATCTGCAGCGGCAGATCGCCCACGCCAGCGGCCGCATCGGCCAACCGAAGGTAGAATCCGCCAAAGAGACCCTGCTGTCCCTCAACCCCGAGTGCCGAATAGAGACCATCGGCCGGATGCTGGAGGGCGAGGCGCTGGCGGCGGAGGTGGCCAAGGCCGATCTGGTGATCGACTGCTGCGACAACTTCACCACCCGCTTCGCCGTCAACGCGGCCTGTGTCGCCGCCCGCACCCCCCTGGTCTCAGGCGCCGCCATCCGCATGGAGGGACAGGTATCGGTGTTCAGCGGCCAGCCGGGCGGACCCTGCTACCGCTGCCTCTACAGCGATGAGGGGAGCGAGGACCAGACCTGCTCCGAAAACGGCGTACTCGCCCCGCTGGTGGGGATCATCGGCAGCGTGCAGGCCACCGAGGCGATCAAGGTCCTGACGGGCGCGGGCGAAACCCTGGACGGACGCCTGCTGGTATTGGATGCCTTACCGATGGAGTGGCGCACCCTGAAGCTTAAGGCGGACCCGAATTGCCCAGTCTGCGGCACCATCGACAAATAATATTGCCACAGAGACACAGAGCGTACAGAGAATACAAATCCAAGAACTACACTTAATGAATACTACGCACTCCAAGATACATCTATCAGCTGGTCGCATATAATAGCTCCGTGAACTCTGCGCCTCTGTAGCAAACAAACCATGACGAATCCGCATATTGACCGTGACACCCAGGCCTATCTGGACCAGCTGCGCCAGGACATCGTGTTCAGCGACACCCTGTGCGGCCAGCACCTCACCTTTCACACCACCTGGGGCATCTTCTCCCCCAAGGGGATCGACGAGGGCAGCCGCCTGCTGCTGGATCATCTGGAGATCAAGGAGGACGACGACACCCTGGATCTGGGCTGCGGCTACGGACCGCTGGGGCTCACCATGGCGAAGCTCGCCCCCAAGGGGACCAGCGTACTGGTGGACAAGGATTTCGTGGCGGTGGAGTACAGCCGCAAGAACGCCGAACTGAACGGCATCGGCAACGCCGAGATCTTTCTCAGCAACGGCTTCGACCAGGTGGAGAGAAAGAGCTTCGACGTTATCGTTTCCAACCTCCCCGCCAAGACCGGCAAGGAACTCTACTACCTCTACTTCTACGACGCCCTGGCGCGCCTCAACCCCGGGGGCGCCATCTATGTGGTCACCATCTCAGGTCTGCGCAAATTCGTCGCCCGGGCCTTCAAAGAGGTGTTCGGCAATTACGAGAAACTGAAGCAGGGCAAGACCTACACCGTGGCGCGGGCCATCAAATCGTAGGGTGGGGCCCTGCCCCACCGAAAAGCCCTGCGGAACTGCGGCGCAGTGCGGTGTATCCACCTTCTGTTTTTCACCACGGAGGACACAGAGGTCACGGAGGATTATTATTTATCTATCTCTGTGTCCTCTGTGATCTCTGTGGCTAATGGGCCTTTGCGTCCTCTGCGTTTATCCCCACAGCTGCGATCAATGTAGATTCATCAACACCCGCAGGTGCGTCTCCACACTGCGCGCCAGGGCGCTGAGTTCATAGCCGCCTTCCAGTGATGACACCACACGGCCCTCACTATAGGTATCCGCCAATTCAATAATCTTTTCCGTCACCCAGCGGAAGTCGCTCTCGGTCAGACTGACGCCGGACATGTCGTCTTCCCAATGGGCATCGAAACCAGCGGAGACGAAGATCATCTGCGGCTTAAAGCGATCCAGCGCGGGCATCCATATCTCTTCGATGGCCGCCCGGAACTCGTCGCTTTTTGCGGTGGCCGCCAGGGGCGCACTAACGATGCGCTCATGCTCCTCATCAATGGGCGTCTCGGGATAGAAGGGGTGCTGAAAAGAGGAGCAGACCATCACCCGCTCCTCTTCGGTAAAGATCTGCTCATTGCCGTTGCCGTGGTGGACATCGAAATCGAGGATCGCCACCCGCTCCAGGCCGTACTCCTCCAGGGCGTGAGCCACCCCCACCGCGACATTATTGAAAACGCAGAAGCCCATGGTGCGGTGGCGCTCGGCGTGATGTCCGGGGGGGCGCACGGCGCAGAAGGCGTTGACCACTTCACCGCTCATCACCAGATCGGTTGCCAATACCACGGCCCCGGCGGCACGCCGGGCGGCCTTCAGACTGAGGGGGCTGATGGGGGTGTCCGGGTCCAGGTAGTAGAGACCGTCTCGCGGCACGCTGGACTTCACCGTGCGCAGGTAGGCGGCGTCATGCACCCGCAACAACTGCGCCTCGGTCACCTCCGGCGCATCATAGTGGCGCAAAAAATCGTAGAGGTGAGCCGTCACAAGACGGTCCTGGATGGCGCCGATGCGGGCCGCGCACTCCGGGTGTCCGGTGCCGGTGTCATGCTCAAGGCAATCGGGATGGCTGATATAGGCGGTATGCATGGGCGCCCTTTTCAAAAGAGTATTACTCGTAGCATAACGTTCATCATCGCTTGTTACCATGACCGGGATTCAATAGGGATTATTGAAGTAATTCACCAGCGAAACACTGAAAAGCATCTATTCTTCTAACGTTAGGGCGCATCTTTCTGGTGTCCCGGCCAACAGGACGTCCCCATGGAATCCCATTTTCTGTATCCGCTTTTTTATCCCAAATCCATCGCCATGTTCGGCGCCAGCGACCGCACCGATACGGTGGGGGAAGTGGTCTATCGGAACCTGCTGGAGTCCGGTTTTGAGGGCGAGGTCTACGCCATCAATCCCAAGCGCGATACCGTCAAGGAGCGCCCCGCCTATCCTGATCTGGGAAGTCTCGGCAAACCAGTGGATCTCGCGGTGGTGGCCACCCCCGCAAAGACCATCCCGGCCATCGTGGAGTCCTGCGGCAGCTACGGCATCAAAACCATGATCATCCTGTCGGCGGGATTCCGCGAGATCGGAGAGGCGGGCCGGCGGCTGGAAGAGCAGGTGCTGGAGATCGCCCGCAGTTACGGCATCCGTTTTCTCGGACCCAACTGTCTGGGCCTGATCCGCCCGGACATCGGCCTCAACGCCACCTTCGGCAACAACAACGCCCTGCCCGGCAACCTGGCGCTGGTGTCCCAGTCCGGGGCGCTATGTACCGCGGTGCTAGACTGGGCGGAGGAGAACGATATCGGTTTCTCCGCCGTGGTCTCCACGGGTATCGGCAGCGACCTGGAGTTTGGGGATATCCTTGATTTTCTGGTCAACGACCGCAAAACCAGGAGCATCCTGCTCTATATCGAAGGGGTCAACGACGCCCGCGCCTTTATGAGTGGCCTGCGCGCCGCGGCGCGCATCAAACCCGTGATCGCCCTCAAGGTGGGCCGCCACAACGTGGGGGCCGAGGCCTCCATGTCCCACACGGGCGCCCTGGTGGGGGGCGATGACGCCTTTTCCGCCGCCCTCTCCCGTTCGGGCGTGCTGCGGGTGCTCTCTATCAGCCAACTCTTTTCAGCGGCCCGAGCGCTCTCTTCCAAATACCGCGGCTGCGGCGACCGGCTGGCCATTATCACCAATGGCGGCGGCCCTGGCGTGATGGCGGCGGATCACGCCGCGGACCTGGGCCTTGAACTCTCAAACCTTAGTGACGAAAGTATCGCCGCCCTGAACGAGGTGCTGCCCGAGGTCTGGTCCCATGGCAATCCCATAGACGTGATCGGCGACGCCACGCCCGAGCGTTACAGCCAGACCCTGGACATCTGCCTGCGCGACAAGAATGTGGACGGCGCGGTGGTGATCCTCACCCCCCAGGCCATGACCCACCCCCTGGCCGTGGCCGAGGCGGTGATCAAGCTGACCGAACAGCACGATAAGCCCGTGCTCTGCACCTGGATGGGCGGCAGCCAGATCAATGAGGCCCGCGGCGCCTTCCGCAAGGCGCATCTTCCCGAGTTTCGCACCGTGGAGGCGGCGGTGGACGCCTTCTGGTTTCTCGCCATGTACCGCAGAAACCAGGAACTGCTGCTGCAGACCCCGGCCAAGATCTCCGCCCGGCAGGAGCCGCCGGATGCGGATGGCGCACGGCTGATCATTGAGAGCGTGCTGGCGGATAACCGCAAGGTGCTGAGCGAGCCCGAGTCCATCGCCCTGCTCGGCGCCTTCCGCATCCCCTCCGTGCGCAACGGCATCGCCCGCTCCTCCAACGAGGCCCTGATCCTGGCCGAGTCCATCGGCTTTCCCGTGGCCATGAAGATCCATTCGCCCGATATCAGCCACAAGAGCGATGCCGGGGGGGTACGCCTCAACATCAACAACGCGCGGGTGATCCGCAGCTCCTATCAGGAACTGATCGATCAAGTGAAGGCCGCCCGTCCAGAGGCGCGGATCGAAGGCGTGATCGTGGAGAAGATGTACCGCAGCAACAACGGCCGCGAACTGATGATCGGCATGATCACCGACCCGGTGATGGGGCCGGTGATCAGTTTCGGCAGCGGCGGCACCGCGGTGGAGGTGCTGGGCGATTCGGCGGTGGCCCTGCCGCCGCTCAACCGCAACCTCGCCCTGGAGCTGATCCAGCGCACCAAGGTGTGGCGCATGCTGGGGGCCTTCCGCAACATGCCGCCGGCCAATCTGGAGGCCCTGGTGGATGTCCTGCTGCGGGTATCGAGCATGGCGTGCGAACTGCCCTGGATCCAGGAGATGGACATCAATCCGTTGATCTTGGACGAACACGGCGCCATGGCCGTGGACGCCCGCATCCGCGTGGATTTCCCGCGCGCCTCCACCGACCCCTACCACCACATGGCGATCCATCCCTATCCGGCCAGCCTGCAGGTCAACTATCAACTGCCGGATGGCGTGGATATCACCATCCGGCCCATACGTCCCGATGACTCCGCCATTGAGCAGGACTTTGTCCGCGGCCTGTCGGAAGAGACGAAATATTTCCGTTTCATGCGCTCCCTGCATGAGCTGACCCCGGAGATGCTGATGCGCTTCACCCAGATCGACTATGACCGGGAGATGGCGCTGATCGCGGTTACCGAGCATGACGGCGAGGAGGAGGAGCTTGCGGTGGGACGCTACATCACCAACGTGGACCGGCGCAGCTGCGAGTTCGCGCTGGTGGTATCCGACCGCTGGCAGCGCAAGGGGATCGGTCACCGCCTGATGCACATGCTGATGGAGATCGCGCGCAATCGGGGGCTGGAGGAGATCCAGGGCGAGGTGCTGAGCAACAACCACAAGATGCTGGAACTGATGAAATCCCTCGGCTTCCACATCTCCACGGATCCGGACGACCCCGGGATCAAGCGGGTGATTCATACCCTGTAATCAAAACTTGATTAAAAACTCCCCCGGGCATATAGTTCGATACATGTCGAACTTTCGAATAGAAATCGAGCGCCGCGCCGCCATGTTCAAGGCCCTGAGCAACCCCCACCGTCTGGCCCTGTTTCATCGCCTGACGAACTGCTGCACCCCGGGTACGGCGTGCAGCGTGGATGAGGCGGCGCGTTACTGCGTGGGTGAACTGGGCGAAGGGTTGGACATCGCCCCATCCACCCTCTCCCACCATCTCAAGGAGCTGAACCGCGCCGGGCTGGTGGCGATGGAACGCCGGGGCAAAAACGTGGAGTGCTGGGTGGAACCGAACGTCTTGACCGAACTGGCCCGTTTTTTTGGCGCAGCCGAATAACGAAAATACTTTGCAGGAGATGCAGGATGAGTGAACAAAACAGCGAATGCTGCGGCCCTGACTGCCGCAGCCCCGACGAGGGAGCAAGCCACGCCGAACATGACGGCCATCGTCAAAGCGTGCGCGCGGCCTACGCCAAGGTGGCCCAGGCCAACAACGCCGAAAGCGGCTGCGGCGTGGAGTCCAGTTGCTGCGGCGTCTCCGATGACGCCGCCATCAACACCCTCATCTCCACCCGCCTGGGCTACAGCGAACAGGACCTGATCAAGGCGCCGTCGGGGGCCGACATGGGCCTGGGCTGCGGCAACCCCAAGGCCATCGCCGCTCTGCAACCGGGCGAGGTGGTGGTGGACCTCGGCGCGGGCGGCGGCTTCGACTGTTTTCTCGCCGCCCATGAGGTGGGTGAAAGCGGCCGGGTGATCGGCATCGACATGACCCCGGACATGCTGTCCAAGGCGCGCAACAATGCCGAGAAGGGACGCTTCAAAAACGTGGAGTTTCGCCTTGGCGAGATCGAGTTTCTACCCATCGCCGACGACACCGCCGACGTCATCATCTCCAACTGCGTGATCAATCTCTCTCCCAACAAGCCACAGGTGTTCCGCGACGCCTTCCGGGTTCTCAGGCCGGGCGGGCGGCTCGCCATCTCCGACGTGGTGGCCACCATCGAACTACCGAAAGTGATGCGCGAAGACGAGCAGTTGATCGCGGGCTGCATGGGTAACGCCTCCCTGATCGACGAGCTGGAGAGCTATATCCGCGAGGCGGGTTTCATAGACATTAAAATCGAACCCAAGGATGAGTCACGCGAGTTCATCAAGGATTGGGCGCCGGGGCGGGGCGTAGAGGACTATGTGGTCTCTGCAACCATTGAAGCGGTCAAGCCCGGCTGTGGTTGCGCTGGGGGAGTCTACTGACTCCTGATTCTCTCAAAGAACTACTTTGGGGAATACTTTTCCATCTCCGCCACTAATTTCACCAACGCGACCATTGTGGTTAATGTCGCAAAAGAAACCGCCAACAAGTACTTTCTGCGATCAACAATCTGTTTCTCAAACATAAGGCGCGCCTTAAGAGATTCAATCAAATTATCAAAGTGACGTTCACCTACATGTATCCCACACGTATCTGGCACTAACCCATATATCCCATCAATCAACAAGGAATAGGTGTTTGCGTATGTATAAAAACCTATGGTCTTTTGCAATATCTCCAGAACTGGAGAATTACGCTTATAATCTAGGATCGTAAATACTCCAACCCACAAAGCAACGCCAACTGCCAACGATGTTTTCCAACCTATATCCAGAACAACCATCATCAAAATAAACGACAGCGCCCCAAGAATAGAAGAAATTATTCCTGGCACCTTCGATGAACTACTCCAATTTCTTTTTCTTTTATGTGCGATCAGACATATATCCTTCTTTCTGGAATACACATCCCTTAACCGCAGGCATGCTCTCTGGCGTTCCTTCAAGTTTCCGCCCCCATCACCACCATCCATCTTTACTCGTAACTGTCCAATATTGCCTTCATCTATAGGACTAATAACGCTATCCAATCGCTCAAACTCGAACCTTTTCCCCGTACTATCCACAAACGCCTCACAGAACGGATCTTCGATCTCCACAGGGGCAACATGAAGATCGACATCCAATACTTCATGCACACTAGAGGAAAAAAGGGAAAGCTTCCTCTCCTGAAACCGGCTAAGCAAGTTATCCACAATCCCAGCTATTCTCTGTAGAACCCCTCTTGCAAGATCGGATTGTCTGGCGCGACTATACGGAAAAGAATGAAACTCATGAACATGCCCAATTGCATTCTTTATGTGATCTGAAATCTCTCTTGATATTTCCAATTTATCTTGATCATTAGCACCCTCGGAATATTCAATTCTAAATATAAACAGACCATCAAGACGAACGGCATACTCGTAGGATCGAAGAGCAGGAAAAGAACGAAATATTTCATCCGTTTTTGTTTGCCGCATTTCCGGCGGAAGGGGTCTAGCAAAACCTCTTGGGGAAAGAACCTTGTTTTGGATGGGCAGGGTGCTTGTGGGGCACCAATCTATGTAGTAACGAAGCTCCATCTCCTGACACAAAATCTCTATTGCTAAACCGGCCTATAACGCAAGTATCCTTTTCACAAAACTAGGCTGACGATACTTGATACAAACCCTATTATTATCATTGCGATAAACCATCACTTCCCCCGATTCAACCAATACTCCTGCGGCATCCCGCTGAGAGGAATCAAGATCCTTATACAGCTCCAAACCTTCTTTGTTTTCTTTTAGTCGTTGTGCCAAATGATCCGTCAATTCACTAAGCGAATACCCAACATGACCACTACCCGAATACCGCTTCTCGATGAATCGTGAAAAATCTGATAAATCCTGCTCTTGATTGCAGCCGCCCGACTGCTTCTCTTGATTATCCACTCTCACCCCCTCTGATAACTAAAACTCCTCGAACATAAAGCATCCAATTAAACTTCAAGGATAGCTCATCTCCCTGACTTTGCATCAAGAACCGGAACTGCATTGCATGTGTAGCATAACTTTCGCATTCTTACAATCTACCCAGCATCAATCTCTCAAAATTGTATTAATTACAAAAGCTTCTGATTGAGCAGCTCATTCACCTGCTGCGGATTGGCCTTGCCCTGGCTCGCCTTCATCACCTGGCCGACGAAGAAGCCGAGCATTTTGCCGCGCTTGCCTTCGTCGGCGCTGCGGAAGTTCTCCACCTGTTCGGGATTGTTGGCGATCACCTCATCCACGATGGATTCGATCGCACCTGTATCGGTGATTTGTTTCAGGCCTTCGGTTTCGATGATTTCGTCGGCCGTCGCATCGGTATTCCACAATTTGTCGAACACCTGCTTGGCGATCTTGCCCGAGATGGTGTTGTCCTTAATGCGCTGGATCAGACCGCCCAGCATGGCGGCGCTTACCACGGAATCAACAATGTCTTTGTTGTCTCGGTTCAGCGCGGCGGAGAGATCGCCCATGATCCAGTTGGCCGCCAGTTTGGCATCGCCCGCCTCGGCGGCCGCCTGCTCGAAATAGTCGGCCAGTTCGCGGCTGGCGATGAGGGCCGAGGCGTCCACTTCACTGAGGCCGTACTGTTCGCTGAAGCGGTGGCGCTTGGCGTCCGGCAGTTCCGGCAGATCGGCGGTAACCTCCGCGATGAAGGCGTCGTCGAACTCCACGGGCAGCAGATCGGGATCGGGGAAGTAGCGGTAGTCGTTGGCCTCCTCCTTGGAGCGCATGGAACGGGTCTCGTCCTTGTTGGCGTCGTAGAGCCGGGTCTCCTGCACCACTTCGCCACCCGACTCGATAACGTCAATCTGGCGTTCAATCTCGAAGTTGATCGCCTTCTCCAGAAAACGGAAGGAGTTGATGTTCTTCAGCTCGGCGCGGGTACCCAGCTTCTCTTCGCCCATGAGACGCACGGAGACGTTGGCGTCACAACGGAAAGAGCCCTCCTGCATGTTGCCGTCGCAGATACCGAGGTAGCGCACCACCTGATGGATCTTGCGCGCATAGGCCACCGCCTCCTTGGCGGAACGCATGTCGGGTTCGGAGACGATCTCCAGCAAGGGCGTGCCGGCGCGGTTGAGGTCGATGCCGCTCATGCCGTGGAAATCCTCGTGCAGCGACTTGCCCGCATCCTCTTCCAGGTGGGCGCGGGTAACGCCGATGGTCTTGGTGGCGCCATCGTCGAGCACGATCTCCACATGGCCCTTGCCCACGATGGGCAGCTCAAACTGGCTGATCTGGTAGCCCTTGGGCAGGTCGGGATAGAAGTAGTTCTTGCGCGCGAAGATGGAGCGCTTGCCCAGTTCCGCATCGATGGCGGCGCCGAACTTCACCGCCATCTTCACCACCTCGCCATTCAAAACAGGCAATACCCCGGGCAGCCCGAGATCCACCGCGCAGGCCTGGGTATTGGGCTCCGCGCCGAAGGCGGTGGAGGCACCCGAGAAGATCTTGGATTTGGTGGCCAACTGGGCGTGAATCTCAAGCCCGATTACTGTTTCCCATTGCATTGCGTTTTCTCTAACTAAATATTTGCCACAGAGGCACAGAGTTCACGGAGGGTCATATTGCGATCCGTTTGATGCCTTGCTGTAACAAACTGCCATTGAAGTTAATCAACAATCCCAGAGGATATGATCCCAACCGCATTCTTTTCAGTAATGGCATTGAGATCCATCTCTGTGCCCTCTGTGTCTCTGTGGCGATTTAACTAATATCCTTCGGGCACCTGTTTATGCCATTCGGTCTCCTGCTGATAGCGGTGCGCCACGTTCAGCAGTTTGGCCTCAGCAAAATAGTTGCCGATGATCTGCAACCCTACGGGCATACCGTTTACAGATTCCACTGGAATGGACATTCCGGGCAGTCCCGCCAGGTTGGTGGCGATGGTGTAGATATCGGACAGGTACATGGTGACCGGGTCGTCGGTCTTCTCGCCGATGCCGAAGGCGGTGGTGGGGGCGGTGGGGCCCATGATCACGTCCACCTGTTCAAAGGCCGCCGTGAAATCGTCCGAAATGAGATGCCGGATCTGCTGCGCCTTCAGGTAGTAGGCGTCGTAGTAACCCGCCGACAGGGCGTAGGTGCCGATCAGGATGCGCCGTTTCACCTCGGCGCCGAATCCCTCGCTGCGGGAACGTTTGTAGAGATCCTCCAGATCCTTGGGGTCTTCGCAACGATGGCCGAAACGCACCCCGTCAAAACGGGCCAGGTTGGAGGAGCACTCCGCGGGCGCCACTACATAATAGGTAGGCACCGCCAGGTGGGTGTTGGGCAGGCTGATCTCCACCAGCTCGGCGCCCAGCTTTTTATACTGCTCAATGGCCTCTTCGATCGCTTTACCCACGGATGGGTCCAACCCCTCGCCGAAGTACTCCTTCGGCAGGCCGATCTTGAGGCCGCTGAGATCGTCGTTGAGAGCGGCCGTATAGTCGGGCACGGCCTGATCCACGCTGGTGGAGTCCCGGGTATCGAATCCCGCCATCACCTGCAGCATGGCCGCCGCGTCCTCGGCGCTGCGCGCCATGGGGCCACCCTGGTCCAGGCTGGAGGCGAAGGCGATCATGCCGTAGCGGGAGACGCGGCCGTAGGTGGGCTTGAGGCCCGTGATGCCGCACATGGCCGCGGGCTGGCGAATGGAGCCGCCCGTGTCGGTGCCCGTAGCCGCCGCGCAGAGCCGCGCCGCCACCGCCGCGGCGGAGCCGCCCGAGGAGCCGCCGGGCACCTTATTGGTATCCCATGGATTGCGCACGGGACCGTACCAGCTGGTCTCGTTGGAGGAGCCCATGGCGAACTCGTCCATGTTGGTCTTGCCCAGCATCACCGCACCCGCCGCCTTGAAACGTTCCACCGCGGTGGCGTCATAGGGGGCGATGAAGCTGTCCAGCATCCTGGAACCGCAACTGGTCCGCACCCCCTGGGTGCAGAAGATGTCCTTCTGGGCAATGGGGATGCCGGTCATGGGGCCGCCCTCGCCCGCCTGCAACATCCGGTCCGCGGCCTCCGCCGCCGCCAGCGCCTCGCTTTCGCACACGGTAATAAAGCTGTTGAGGCCGCCGTCCAGCTCGCGGATGCGATCCAGATAATGTCGGGTCAGCTCAACGCTGGAGAATTCACCGGCGCGCAGGCCCGCCGCCAGTTCCACAATGCTTTTTTCCTGCATCTTATTCAATCACCTTCGGTACCAGATAGAGTCCCGCCTCCGCCTGGGGCGCCACGGACTGGAACTGCTCGCGGCGGTCCTCTTCGGTCACCGCATCGGGGCGCAATCTCTGCGCCATATGGAGCGGATGGGCCATGGGCGTCACCGCGGAGGTGTCCACGGCGTTCATCTGCTCCACCAGATCCAGAATACTGGAGAGGCCGTCGGCCACCGACTCCAACTCCTGCTCATTCACGGCAAGACGCGCCAGATGGGCGATCTTCTCCACATCCGATTTTTCTAACGACATAGGTTTCTCTCGTTCCCGTGATTCAGGGGCGCTAAAACTAACACAACCGGCGTCACGCTGCAGAAAATTAGGCCTCTCCTCCTTGCGTCATTCCTTGCTACCGCACCGCGCCATTGCTAAATTATGCCAGTTTAGGCCCTCTTATTACTAAATGGCACTAAATGGAATTCGGGTGTCTAACGCCCAGAACCAGGGAACAGGCACCCGTTTTCTGCCTGACCACATAATTTGCGAGTTGGATTTACACCATGTTTCGACGCTTCCGGGGAATGTTCTCCAATGATCTCTCCATCGACCTGGGTACGGCCAATACCCTCATCTACAGCCGCGGCCAGGGCATTGTCCTGAACGAACCCTCGGTGGTCGCCATCCGCCAGGACCGGACGCACGGCGGCGGCAGATCGGTAGCCGCCGTGGGGCTGGAGGCCAAGCAGATGCTGGGCCGCACCCCGGCCAACATCACCGCCATCCGGCCCATGAAGGACGGGGTGATCGCCGACTTCACCGTTACCGAGAAGATGTTGCAGCACTTTATCCGCAAGGTGCATGAAACCCGGCTGATCCGGCCCAGCCCCCGGGTGCTGGTCTGCGTCCCCTGCGGCTCCACCCAGGTGGAGCGCCGCGCCATCAAGGAGTCGGCGGTGGGCGCCGGTGCACGCGAGGTATTCCTCATCGACGAACCCATGTCCGCGGCCATCGGCGCCGGCCTGCCCGTAGATGAGGCGCGCGGCTCCATGGTGCTGGACATCGGCGGCGGCACCTCGGAAGTGGCCATCATCTCCCTCAGCGGGGTGGTCTACGCCAACTCCGTGCGCATCGGCGGCGACCGCTTCGACGAGGCCATCGTCAACTTCGTGCGCCGCAACTACGGCACCCTGATCGGCGAGACCACCGCGGAACGCATCAAGAAAGAGATCGGCTCCGCATTCCCCAATGACGAGGTGATGGAGATCGAAGTGACCGGCCGCAACCTGGCGGAAGGGATACCCAAGAGTTTTAATCTGAGCAGCACCGAAGTGCTGGAGGCGCTGCAAGAGCCCCTGTCCGGGATCGTGGAAGCGGTCAAGGCGGCGCTGGAACAGACCCCGCCGGAACTGACCGCAGACGTAGCGGAGCGGGGACTGGTGCTGACCGGCGGCGGCGCGCTGCTGCGCGATCTGGACCGCCTGCTGGCGCGGGAGACGGGGCTGCCGGTACTGGTGGCCGAGGACCCCTTGACCTGCGTGGCCCGCGGCGGCGGCCGAGCCCTGGAGCTGATCGACGAAATGGGTATCGACATCTTCAGCTTGGACTAAGGCCGGATACCGATTAAAAAGATTTTTTCAGACAAGGCCTCAACCCTCACCCGTCTGCTGCTGGCGGTGACGGTTTCCGTCGCCTTGATGGTAAGCGACCTCCACCAGCCCCACTTCAAGGCCATGCGTTCCTATATGTCGGCGGCGGTCTATCCCATCCACTATCTCGCCAACCTGCCCCTCGACCTTTACAACTGGGTGAGCGAAACCTTCGCCACCCATAACCGGCTGCTCAGCAGGAACCGCGAGCTGCGGGAGGTCAATCTGCTGCTGCGGGGCCGGCAGCAGAAAATGGATGCGCTGGAGAAGGAGAACATCCGCCTGCGCGGCCTGCTGGAGTCGTCGATCCGGATCGGCGACCGCGTCCTGATCGCCGAGCTGCTGGCGGTAGACCTCGACCCCTACAAGCAACAGGTGCTGGTGAACAAGGGCGGCAGCTCCGAGGTGTTCAGCGGACAGGCGGTGGTGGACGCCAACGGGGTGCTGGGCCAGGTGGTCCAGGTCTCCCCCTTCTCATCCGAAGTGTTGCTGATCACCGACCCCAGCCACTCTCTTCCCGTGCAGGTCAACCGCAACGGACTGCGCGCCATCGCCCGCGGGACCGGCAACGTCCGCCTGCTGGAGATCCCCTATCTGCCCGCCAACGCGGATATCGCCGAGGGAGACCTGCTGGTCACCTCCGGACTGGGCGGCCATTTCCCGGCGGGCTACCCGGTGGCCCGCATCAGCTCCATCACCCATGAGCCGGGGCAGCCGTTCGCCACCATCGAGGCGGTTCCTACCGCGCAGCTGGACCGGATCCGCGAGGTGCTGCTGGTGTGGAGCCTCTCGCCCGACCATACCGGGTTATTCCAGGAGGAGCTTACGGAAGCCCCCAGCCCAGAGGCCCGGCCGTGAGTTCGGAGCGGCACGAAACCATTATCGCCCTGGCCATCTTTCTGGTGGCGCTGCTGCTGACCATACTCCCCCTTCCGGAAGCGGTGCGGTTTATGCGCCCCCAGTGGGCGAGCCTCGCCCTCATTTTCTGGGTCATGGCGGCGCCCGACCGCTTCGGCATCATTACCGCCTGGCTGCTGGGCATTACCGTGGACCTGCTACTCAACTCCCTGCTGGGGCTGCATGCCCTGAGTTTCGCCATCATCGCCTTCATCATGCTGCGGCTGCACAAACAGTTCCGGGTCTTCCCGCTCTGGCAGCAATCTGCAATCGTGCTGGGCCTGTTGCTGCTGGAGCGCTTCATCACCGTCTGGACCACCGGCTTTGCCGGCCAGCCGGCGCCGCCCGGCCTGCATTGGCTGGCCCCCTTCGTGGGCGCGCTGCTCTGGCCCTGGACCCATATCGTCCTGCGTGACCTGCAGCGCCGCGCCTAGGGCCTGTTCCCATGTCGCGCAATCTCATCAAGGACAATTTCCGGGAACAGCGGCTGTTCCGGGTCCGCGTGCTGGTGGCCGCCTCGGCGGTGACCCTGCTGCTGTTGTTGCTGCTGCTGCACCTCGCGGAGTTGCAGATCACGGAACACTCCCACTACACCACCCTGTCGCGGGACAACCGTTTCAAGCTGGAGCCGCTGCCGCCCACCCGCGGCCTGATCTATGACCGCAACGGAGTGATCCTGGCGGAGAATCTTCCCACCCACAGCCTGGAGATCACCCCGGAACAGGTGGAAAACCTGGACCAGACCCTGTCCGGCCTGGGCGAGATTCTGGAGATCCGGGAATCCGATCAGCAGCGCTTCCAGAAACTGCTCAAACAGCGGCGGCGCTTCGAGAGCATTCCCATCCGGACGCGCCTGAACGAAGGGGAGGTGGCGCGGTTCTCCGTAAACCAGCACCGCTTCCCCGGCGTCAGCCTGCGGGCGGACCCGCTCCGCCACTACCCGGTGACCGAGGAGATCGTCCATGTGCTGGGCTATGTGGGGCGCATCAACAAGGAGGAGGTGCAGACCCTGGATGCCACCGATTACAGCGGCACCAACTACATCGGCAAGACCGGGGTGGAGAAGTTCTATGAAGAGGTGCTCCACGGGAACGTGGGCTATCAGCAGGTGGAGATCAACGTGGTCGGGCGGCCGATCCGGGTCCTGGAGTCCACCCCGCCCGTAGCCGGGGAAAATCTCCATCTCTCTATCGACATGACTTTACAGAAGCTGGCCTATGACGCCCTGGGGGAAAACACCGGGGCGATAGTGGCCATCGACCCCCGCAACGGCTCCATCCTGCTGATGGTGAGCAAACCCGGCTTCGATCCGAACCCCTTTGTGGAGGGGATCTCCGCCAAGGACTACAAAACGCTGCAGGAGTCTGAGGACAAGCCGCTCTTCAACCGGGTGCTGCGCGGCCGCTACCCGCCGGGATCCACGGTGAAACCCTTTATCGGACTGGCCGGCCTGGAGACGGGCGTTGTGGACCCCTCCAGCAAGACCTTCTGCCGCGGCTATTACCAGCTGCCCGGGGTGGACCATAAATACCGCGACTGGCTAAGGTCCGGTCACGGCGAGATGAATCTGGAGCAGGCCATCGTCCAGTCCTGCGACGTCTACTATTACGACCTGGCCAAAAAACTGGGCATCGACCGCATCCATACCTATCTGAGCCAGTTCGGATTCGGGATCAAGAGCGGCATCGATATCAGCGGCGACCTCACCGGGCTGCTGCCCTCGCAGGAGTGGAAGAAGAAGTCCCGCAAGGCCCCCTGGTATATCGGCGAAACCCTGATCGTGGGCATCGGCCAGGGCTATTTTCTGTCCACCCCCCTGGAGCTGGCCAGCGCCACCGCCACCCTCGCCGCCCGCGGCCTGCGCTACCCCCCGCGCGTGGTCCACGCCACTTCCCAGCGTGGCGCCTCGGGGCCGGACCACCTGATCCAGGCTCCGGGCACGCCCCTGGCCGGACTGAAAAAGTACAATATCGACCACATCATCCACGCCATGGCGGGAGTGGTGGAAGACAAACGCGGCACCGCCCGCCGCATCCTCAACGACCAGTACCGGATCGCCGGCAAGACCGGCACCGCCCAGGTCTTTTCCGTGGCCCAGGACGAGAAGTATGAGGTGGAAAAGCTCGAGAAGAAGATGCAGGACCACGCCCTTTTCATCGCCTTCGCGCCTGTGGAGGAACCACGCATCGCGGTGGCGGTCGTAGTGGAGAACGGCGGTTCGGGTAGCGCGGTCGCCGCCCCCATTGCACGCCAGATCATGGACCGTTACCTGTTGGGAGAAGCACCGTGAGCCCCAGACACAGGGAACCTTTGGAGCGCACCAAGCCGACCCAAAACAAGGGGTTCATGGCCAGTATCCACCTGGACCCGCCGCTGCTGGGCGCCCTGATCCTGCTCAGCGGCCTCAGCCTGTTTTTCCTCTACAGCGCCAGCGGCCAGGACAGCGCCCTGGTCACCCGCCAGGCGATCCGTATCGGTGTCGGTTTCGCGACCATGGTGATCGTGGCACAGTTATCCCCGGCCCACCTCAGGCGCTGGACGCCGGGGCTGTTCATCATCGGCCTGGTGATGCTGCTGGCGGTGCTGGTGGAGGGCAGCGTGGGCAAGGGGGCGCAACGCTGGCTCGACCTGGGGCTGTTCCGCTTTCAGCCCTCCGAACTGGTGAAGGTGACCGTGCCCATGATGATCGCCTGGTATCTGGCGGAGAAACCCCTGCCCCCCAACTGGCGGCGCATCCTGGTGACCGGCCTGCTGATCATGGCCCCCACCCTGATGATCGCCATCCAGCCCGACCTGGGCACCGCCCTGCTGGTGGCCGGAACCGGGCTGTTCGTGCTGTTCCTGGCCGGCCTGAGCTGGCGCTTCATCTCCGCCATGGCGGCGGTTTCCCTTCCCATCGCCTGGGCGCTGTGGGAGTGGGGGATGCGGGAGTACCAGCGCAACCGCGTGCTCACCTTTCTCGATCCGGAACGCGACCCGTTGGGGGCCGGTTATCACATCATCCAGTCCAAGATCGCCATCGGCTCCGGCGGTCTCTACGGCAAGGGGTGGCTTAACGGCACCCAGTCCCAGCTGGAGTTTCTGCCCGAACGCACCACCGACTTTATCTTCGCGGTCATCTCCGAGGAGTTCGGCTTCAGCGGCGTGGCGCTCCTCCTCGCGCTCTACGCGGTCATCATTTTTCGCGGACTGTATATCGCCTCTCAGGGCCAGGAGACCTATTGCCGCCTGCTGGGCGGGGCGCTGACCCTGCTGTTTTTCCTCTACCTCCTGGTCAACACGGGCATGGTGAGCGGCATGCTGCCGGTAGTGGGGGTGCCCCTGCCGCTGATCAGCTACGGCGGCACCTCACTGGTGACCATCATGGCAGGTTTCGGTATCCTGATGTCCATACACACCCACAGACGACTTCTGTCCAGTTAAACGGAATCCCATGGCAAATCTGAAAATAACCAAAAGAGGCATACTGGCAGCGCTGCTGCTGTTTTCCATATCCATTTCCGCCGCCGACAACACCCCCAGCGAATTCTCCCAAGGCATGGAGAAGTTCGTGGATGAGATGGTGCAGAAGCACGGCTTCGAGAGGAGCGCCATCCGCGCCCTGATGCAAAAGGCCCGCTACCGTCAGACCATTATCGACGCCATCACCCGGCCCTACGAGGCCAAGCCCTGGTATCAGTACCGCGCCCTGTTCGTGACCCCGGAACGCACCCAGGCCGGGGTGGCTTTCTGGCAGGAAAACCAGGCGCTGCTGGACAAGGCGGCCGCGGAATACGGCGTACCGCCGGAGATCATCGTCGCCATCATCGGCGTAGAAACCCGCTACGGCAATTTCATGGGCAACTACCCGGTGCTGGACGCCCTCTCCACCCTCGCCTTCGCCTACCCGCCGCGGGCCGACTTTTTCCGCCGCCAGCTGGAGGAGTTCCTGCTGCTGCGGCAGGAGGAGCGGATCGACGCATCGCAGGTCAGCGGCTCCTATGCCGGCGCCATCGGCATGCCCCAGTTCATCCCCAGCAGCTACCGGAACTACGCGGTGGATTTTGACGGCGACGGGCAGCGCGATCTGGTCAACAGCCGCGCGGACGCCATCGGCAGCGTAGCCAACTATTTCCGCGAACACGGCTGGTCGCCGGGGGAGATGGTGGCGGTGCCCGCCAAAGTAGAGGGCAGCGACTATAACCATTTCGCCAATTTCGACCTGAAGCCGAACGCCAGCGTCGAGCAGCTGGCAAACGTGGGCGTGACCAGCGGACAACCCCTGCCCCAGGATATGCAGACCACCCTGCTCCAACTGGAGACGGAAAACGGAGAGGAGCACTGGCTGGGATTCCAGAACTTCTATGTCATCACCCGCTACAACCACAGCGCGCTCTATGCCATGGCCGTATATCAGCTGAGCCAGGAGATCCTGGCCCTGCGCAACAGTCAGCCCCATGCCAAAGCCGATGCCCCGCGCTAATCCTTCCCGCCTCCGGCCCCTTACCCTCCTGCTGACCGCCGTTTTCATCCTCGGCGGCTGCAGCTTCGGCCGTCTGGATTCCGGCGACGGCGCGCCCGCGCACAGGCTGGACCCCAACCGCATCCCGGACGCGGTGCCGAGGGCGGAGGCGCGCAGCCGTAGCGGCAATCCGTCCTCCTATGTGGTAAACGGCCGGCGCTACTACACCATGCAAAGCAGCCGTGGTTACCGGGAGCGCGGCATCGCCTCCTGGTACGGCACCAAATTCCACGGCCGCAATACCTCCAGCGGCGAACGCTACGACATGTACGCCATGACCGCCGCGCACAAGGAGCTGCCGCTGCCCACCTATGTGCGGGTCACCAACCTGCAAAACGGCCGCAGCACCGTGGTCAAGGTCAACGACCGCGGCCCCTTCCACAGCAACCGCATCATCGACCTCTCCTACGCCGCGGCCACCAAACTGGGCATCATCGGAAAAGGGACCGGCCTGGTGGAAGTGGTCGCCCTGCAGCCCGGGGACCCGGCGCCGGCCCCGGCGCGGACCTACGCCTCAGCCCCGAACCAGAATCCGAACCTGTTCGTCCAGGTAGGCGCCTTCTCCAACCGGGACAACGCCGACCGCCTGCGCTGGCGGCTGCAGAACTCGCTGAACCGCTCGGTGCGCATCCAGCAGACCGGGGAGCACGGCCCCGTGATGTACCGCGTCCAAGTGGGTCCGGTCTTCAACGTGGAGCAAGCCGACTCCCTCGCCTTCCGGCTGGCGGACCTGGGAATTCACAAAATCCAGATGGTGATCGAATAAATCGCTGGATTCCCTGATCCTTCGCAAGGTCATGCGCATATCCGTGCGGTAGAATTCGCGTTAAAATGTTGCGCTAACACCCAAAAATCACAGATCAAATAGCAAACCGTGGAACCTATGGACCAGCCATCGCCAGTTATTGCCGCCCCCCATCGAACCTCCAGACCCGCCGGCCAGGCGCTATGGGTCGCCCTGCTTCTTTTCCTCTTTTCCACGGCCGCCGCCGCCATACCCATCCCCGCCCCACCCAAGGTGGCGGCCAGCGGTCATCTGCTGATCGACTTTCACAGCGGCCGGGTTCTGTCGGAAAACAACGCCGATACGCGGCTGGAACCCGCGAGCCTGACCAAGATCATGACCGCCTATGTGGTGCTCAGTGAGGTGCGGGCCGGCAACGCCAGCCTCCAGGACCAGGTCATGGTCAGCGAAAAGGCGTGGCGCATGGTGGGGTCGCGCATGTTTATCGAGGTGGGCAAGACGGTCAAACTTGAGGATCTGCTGCATGGACTCATTATCCAGTCCGGCAACGACGCCAGCGTGGCCCTGGCGGAACATATCGCCGGCAGCGAAGAGGGCTTTGCCAGGCTGATGAACACCCATGCCCAGCGCCTGGGCATGGCGGACACCCATTTCGTCAACGCCACCGGCCTGCCGGCGGAGGAGCACTACACCACGGCGCGCGATATCGCCCGCGTGACCGCCGCCACCATCCGTGAGTTTCCTCAATACTACGCCTGGTACGGCATCAAAGAGTTCACCTACAACAACATCAAACAGTACAACCGCAACAAGCTGTTGTGGCGGGACAAGTCGGTGGACGGCGTAAAGACCGGCCATACCGAAAGCGCCGGTTTCTGCCTGGTGGCCTCCGCCAAGCGGGACGACATGCGCCTGATCTCCGTGGTCATGGGCACCAACAGCGAGAATGCGCGGGCCAACGAGAGCCAGTCCCTGCTCAACTACGGCTTCCGTTTTTACGAAAGCCACCGCATCTACCAGGCCGGGGAGGCCATCAGCCAGTTCCGGGTCTGGAAGGGGGAGCAGGAGCAGTTGAAGGTGGGACTGAAAAACGACCTGGTGGTCACCATCCCCGCCCGCCAGTATGACAAGCTGCAGGCGAAGATGACCGTGGCGCGCCAGATCGTCGCCCCGGTGCAGAAGGGACAGCAGGTGGGCACGATCCACATTACCCTGGAGGGGGAGCCGCTGGCGGAAGTGCCGCTGGTCGCCCTGCAGCCCGTGGCGGCGGGCGGTATCTGGCAACGGACCAGCGACTCGGTACTCCTCTGGTTCGAATAGGTGACCTCAACCATGTCTGAAACCCACGGCAACGTCTATCTCAACGGCCGCTTCCTGCCCCTGGCGGAAGCGCGGATCCCGGTCATGGACCGGGGCTTCCTGTTCGGCGACAGCGTATACGAGGTGATCCCCGCCTACGCGGGACAACCGTTCCGGCTCCCGCACCATCTGCAGCGCCTTGATGACAGCCTGCACGCCATCCGTATGCAAAACCCCATGACCGCGGAGGCGTGGGGTGACATGCTGGAAAGGCTGCTGGCGCAGCGGCCAGGGAGCGATCAGTCGGTCTATCTGCAGGTGACCCGCGGGGCGGATACAGGCCGCGATCACGCCATCCCGGCCGGCATCACCCCCACGGTGTTCGCCATGGCCAGCCCGATGCCGCCCGTGAATCCCAAATACGCCCGCGACGGCATCAAGGCCATCACCCTGGATGACATCCGCTGGCGCCTGTGCAACATCAAGACCACCGCCCTGCTGGCCAATGTGCTGCTGCGGCAACAGGCGGTGGACCAAGCGGCCATGGAGGCGATCCTGATCCGCGACGGCAACGCCACCGAGGGCGCGGCCAGCAACCTTTTCGTGGTGCGGAACAACGTTTTAATCACACCGCCGAAGAGCCGCTTCCTGCTGCCCGGCATCACCCGCGACCTGATCCTGGAACTCGCTGACAAGGCGGGCGTGGCCTACGCGGAACAGGAGATCTCCGAACAGGAACTTAACAGCGCCGATGAGGTGTGGCTCACCAGCTCCACCAAGGAGATCATGCCGGTAACCGACCTGGACGGAAAAGCGGTTGGCGCGGGCGTTCCCGGGCCGCTGTTCCAAAAGATGACCCAGCTCTACAGCGAATACAAAGAACGCGTAAAGGCGGGACTGGAACAGTAACCCACCATGTCTGAGCAAGAAGAAACCCTGCTGCAATTCCCCTGCCCCTTCTCCGTCAAGGCGATGGGGCTGGCGGGCGGCGACTTCGACGCCACGGTAGTGGAGATCGTCCGCCGCCATGTGCCGCAGCTGGGCGAAGGAGCGGTCAGCGCCCGGCCCAGCAAGGAGGGCAAATACCTCTCGGTTACCGTCACCTTCGAGGCCACCAGCAAGGCGCAGCTGGACGCCATCTACCAGGATCTCACCGATCACGACCAGGTTCTGATGAGCCTGTAACCAGGCCATGTCCCAGCCCAAAATCATCAGGCTGCGCCGGCTCGGAGTGCGGGATTACGAACCTGCATGGCAGGAGATGCAGCGGTTTACCGATGACCGTTCCGCCGACACCGAGGACGAGATCTGGCTGCTGCAACACCCACCCATATTCACCCTCGGCCGCAACGCCACCGAGAACCACCTGCTGAACCCAGGTGAAATCCCCATCCTGCGCGTGGACCGCGGCGGACAGGTCACCTACCACGGCCCCGGCCAGCTCATACTCTATCTCTTGTTCGACCTGCGCCGGGCAAAGATGGGGATACGCGGGCTGGTGGAGTGTCTGGAGGCGTCGATCATCGAACTACTGCAAACCCAAAACATCCACGCCGAACGAAAAGAGGGCGCGCCCGGGGTCTATGTGGAAGGCGCCAAGATCGCCGCCCTGGGTCTGCGCGTGCGCAACGGCCGCACCTTTCACGGCCTGAGCCTCAACGTGGATATGGACCTGGAGCCCTTCTCCCGTATCCACCCCTGCGGCTATGAGGGGCTCGGCGTCACCCAACTGCGCGACCAGGGCATCGCTTGGGACGTGGAAACGGCGGGCATCCGCTTGAGTGAAATAGTTGCGGGGCATTTAACAGGCTACACTATTCATCCCCATGAGTGACAGCAAAGAGTACAACGCCCCCTCCCGCGCCACCCCGGACACCCACCAGCGGGGTGAGCCCAAGCTCGCCCGCATCCCGGTCAAGGTGGAGCCCACTGCGAAACCCTTGCGCAAGCCGAAGTGGATCCGCGCCACCCCGGCCCTGGGCCGTGAAGTCACCCGCATCAAAAAAATGTTGCGCGAGCAGGGCCTGAGCACCGTATGCGAAGAGGCGGCCTGCCCCAACCTGGGGGAGTGCTTCCACCACGGCACCGCCACCTTCATGATCATGGGCGACATCTGCACCCGCCGCTGCCCCTTCTGCGACGTGGCCCACGGCAGCCCCCTGCCCCTGGACCCGGAAGAGCCCGCGCGGCTGGCCCAGGCGGTCCAGGCCATGCAGCTCTCCCATGTGGTGATCACCTCCGTGGACCGGGACGACCTGCTGGATGGCGGCGCCGGACACTATGCCGCCGCCATCACGGCCATTCGCCAGCAAACCCCGGAGTGCCGCATCGAAATCCTGGTGCCGGATTTCCGGGGCCGGATGGAACCCGCCCTGGAGGCGCTGGACGATGCCCCGCCGGACATCTTCAACCACAACCTGGAGACGGTGCCGCGCCTCTATCGCCAGGTGCGGCCCGGGGCCGATTACTCATGGTCGCTGCAACTGCTAAAACAGATGGGCGAACGTCATCCAAACATCCCCACCAAATCGGGTCTCATGCTCGGACTGGGGGAGACCCTGGAGGAGGTGGAAACGGTTATGGAAGACCTGCGCGAACACGGCTGCACCATGCTCACCCTGGGACAGTACCTGCAGCCAAGCAAGGCCCACCTGCCTGTGGAACGCTATGTTCACCCGGA
>JBNKPL010000018.1:0-29940 GCA_050295355.1 Sedimenticolaceae bacterium | reverse complement strand
AAATAGAACCGAAGGACATGGCGCCGGTGGCGAAGCGCTTGACGATCTCCTTGGCCGGCTCCACCTCGTCCAGGGGGATCTCCTGGTCGGCGAACTTAAACTCGAACAGGCCGCGCAGGGTCAGCAGCTTCTCGTTCTGCTCGTCGATGGCGCGCGAAAACTCCTGGAAGGTCTTGAAGTCGTTGGCCCGGGTGGCGTGCTGCAGCTTGGAGATGGTGTGCGGCGTCCAGGCGTGATGCTCGCCACGGATACGGAAGGCGTAGTCGCCGCCGGCATCCAGGGAATCCCGATAGATGGGCGCATTGCCATAGGCCTGACGGTGCCAGCTGACCGCCTCTTCGGCGACCTCTTGCAGACCCGCGCCTTCCACGGTGGTGGCGGTGCCGGTGAAGTACTTGTCCACGAACTCGCCAGCGAGCCCCACGGCGTCGAAAATCTGCGCGCCGCAGTAGGACTGGTAGGTGGAGATGCCCATCTTGGACATGATCTTGAGCAGTCCCTTGTCCACCGCCTTGATGTAGCGCCAGTGGAGATCCTCTTCACTGATCTCTTCCGGCAGCTTGTGGCGCAGCTTGGACAGGGTCTCGAAGGCGAGGTAGGGATTCACCGCCTCGGCGCCGTAGCCCGCCAGTACCGCGAACTGATGCACCTCGCGCACCGCGCCGGTCTCCACCACCAGGCCGGAGGAGGTACGCAACCCTTCACGCACCAGATGGTGATGCACCGCCGCCGTGGCCAGCAGCACCGGGATGGCGATGTGGTCGGCATCCATGGCGCGGTCGGAGAGGATCAGGATGTTGTATCCGTCCCGTACCGCCTGCTCCGCCCTCGCGCAGAGCTGCTCCAGTGCGGACTCCATACCCGCCGCCCCCTGTTCCGCGGGATAACAGATATCGGCGGTGAAGGTGCGGAAGGCCCCCTTGGTGAGCGCCTCGATGCAGCGGATGCGCGCCAGGCTGGTGTTGGTGATCACCGGCTGGGTCACCTCCAGACGCTTGTTCGCGCCCGCCTCAGACAGGCCCAACAGGTTGGGGCGGGGACCGATCTGCATGGTCAGCGACATCACCAGTTCCTCGCGGATGGGGTCGATGGGCGGATTGGTCACCTGGGCGAAATTCTGCTTGAAGTAGTTGAACAGCGGCTTGGCCTTGTTGGAGAGCACCGCGATGGGGTTGTCCGCCCCCATGGAGCCGATCGCCTCCTGGCCGGTTGCGGCCATGGGCATCAGCAGGAACTTGATGTCTTCCTGAGTAAAGCCGAACGCCTGCTGGCGATCCAGCAGGGTCTCGTCGTCGGGCGCCATGGGCGCCACGGTGGCGGGCAGGTGCCGCAGTTGAATCTGGGTCTCGTCCAGCCACTGCTGATAGGGACGGGTGGAAGCCAGTTCCGCCTTCAGCTCCGCATCGTCGATGATGCGGCCCTTTTCCAGGTCGATGAGGAACATCTTGCCCGGCTGCAGCCGCCACTTCTTGACGATCTTCTCTTCCGGGATGTCCAGCACGCCCATCTCCGAGGCCATCACCACCAGGTTGTCGTCGGTGATGAGGTAGCGGGCGGGCCGCAGACCGTTACGGTCCAGGGTGGCGCCGATCTGGCGGCCGTCGGTGAAGGCCACCGCCGCGGGGCCATCCCAGGGCTCCATCAGGGAGGCGTGGTATTCGTAGAAGGCGCGCCGCTCTTTGTCCATCAGCGGGTTGTCGTTCCACGCCTCGGGGATCAACATCATCATGGCGTGGGCCAGGGAGTAGCCCCCCTGCACCAGCAGTTCCAGGGCGTTGTCGAAACAGGCGGAGTCGGACTGACCCTCGGGGATCAGCGGCCACACCTTGTCCATGTCATCACCCAGCACCTCGGAACGCATGGTGTGACGGCGCGCCGCCATCCAGTTGACGTTGCCGCGCAGGGTGTTGATCTCGCCGTTGTGGGCGATCATGCGGAACGGGTGGGCCAGGTTCCAGGTGGGGAAGGTGTTGGTGGAGAAGCGCTGATGCACCAGCGCCAGGGCGCTTACGATGCGCTCGTCCTTCAGGTCCAGATAGAAGACCCCTACCTGGTCGGCCAGCAGCATGCCCTTGTAGAGCAGCACGCGGGAGGACATGGAGGGGATATAGAAACCGCTGCTCGCCTCGCCGCCGTTCTCGCGGATATCGTTTTCGATCTGCTTGCGGATCACAAACAGCTTACGCTCGAAGGCGTCCTGATCGGCGCAGTTGGCGCCGCGGCCGATGAACACCTGGCGAATGACCGGTTCACACACCTTGACCGACTCGCCCAGGCCGCTGTTGTCCACGGGCACGTCGCGCCAGCCCAAACAGGCCTGGCCCTCGGCGGTCACATAGTGGGCGATCTTCTCTTCACAGGCCTTGCGGGCCGCCGTATCTCGCGGCAGGAACACCATACCCACGCCATACTCACCCTCGGCGGGAAGTTCGCATCCCGACACTTCGCGCAGGAACTGGTCCGGCATCTGCATCAGCAGACCGGCGCCGTCACCCGCCAGCGGATCGGCCCCCACGGCGCCCCGATGGGTCAGCCGCTCAAGGATCTCCAGACCCTGCAGGATGATCTTGTGACTCTTGCGCCCCTTGATATCGGCCACAAAGCCGACGCCGCAGGCGTCATGTTCATTGTTTGGATCGTACAACCCTTGTTTGGGTGGCAAAGCCCCTGGGGTCATCGCAAACCTCTTCTTCTAAATCCGGGCCGGGGACCGGCGCCGCTCGGGACGCCAAGCCACTATCGGCCGTTAAACCAAGCAATATGCGGTGTTTTCCGAAAGAATTATCAGCCGCGCAGAACCGCGTAGGATATCGGAGATTTTACGTTTAGGCTAGAGGCCCATTGAAAATCTCAATAAAGACGGCCCTGACAGAAGCGCCGGCTCACTGGGCACGGATCTCTCTCTGGATAGAGCCGATACCACGCACCCAGGCCCCTTTGAGGCCGTGGGAGGCCGCCAGTTTGTCCCGCGCCGCCTGGGCCGCCTTGTGATTCGGATAGAGTCCGTAGAGTACCGGGTACCAGGGAGTGCCGTTACGGGTGGTGCGGTAGTAGGCGAAGGGGCCGGGGAGTTTGTAGAGTTCAACCATGCGCGGTACCCCGGCCTGGTCCTGCATACCCGCCAGCTGCAGGGTATAGGAAGAGGGGTTTTGCAGCAGCAGCCAGGCCTCACTCTTGATGCCGCCGCTGTCCGCCGGCCTGGGCGCCGGTTTCTTTACCGGCGCGGGCTTGGGCGCTTCCAGCGGCTTCTCCGCCACGGGCGTCTCTTCCGCGGCCGGCGCGGGTTTCACCGGCTCTTCGGGCTTGGGTGCGGGGGCAGGCGGGGAGGGGGGCTCAGCCGTCTGCGGCGGCGATTCCTGAGATTCCGTCCCGGCCTCTGTGGTCTCTGCGGTAGGCGCCGCCTCTTCCGCCACAGGCTCGGGGGGGGCGGCTTCCAGCACAGGTAGCGGCCCATACTCCTCGGCCGCTTCCTCTGCCACCGCTTCAGAGGACTCCGCCGGCTCCACTGGTTCCAGAGTCGGCTCAGGTGCCGGTGTTTCCCCCGGTTGGGGCTGCACCACCTCTTGGGGTTCCGGTTCGGGTTCTGGCGCCAGGACCGGCTCGGGAACCGGGGGCGGCAGTTGCAGTGGAATCTCGCGGCCCGGCTCCACGCTTTCCGCTACCGGTTGTTCATCTTCAGCACCACCAAACAGGGCGTTGATGCTGTCCTGAAAGATCAGCAACATCGACACCAGCACCACGGCCAGCGCCAGACCGGCCATCTGGACGGGCGACACCTTTTTCAGCCAACTGTTAAGGCGTGAGGCGCCGATCTCATCCACCAGCCGGGTAACCCGGCCCGGCAGACCGTCACTCTCCTTGCAGATCCGCTCCAGCTGGGCAGCGGAGAGCGCAGGGGCCTCGGCGCCATTCCGCGCCTGCAACAGCCTCTCCACATAGTGCCTGATCTGGTCCCGGGTCAGCCGGGGCATCTCCAGCTCCTGAAGCGGCTGGAGATTCAGATTGCGGCTGCGCAGGGGGGAGAGAATATTTTCGATAGCGGGCTCGGCAAACAGCAAAAACCGCGCCTCCTTGGGTGCGCGCGCATGCATCTCCAGGATGATTGCCAGCGTCGCCTCCGGCAACAGGTGGGCATCGTCGATCACCACCACCGGCAGGGTCCCATCCAGCGACAGATTCTCGAATCTGCGCAGCAGGGCGTCCACAAGATAGCTTTCGCCTTCCCGCACCGAGTAGGCCTCGGCCAGGGAGTGAAAAAACTGCTCGGGCTGTAGCGCGGGGCTGGCGATGAACAGGGCCGTCCGCCACACGTCGGAAGCGTTCTGGAACAGTTCCCGGATCAGGGTGCTCTTTCCCGCTTCGGCCGGTCCCTTGACCAGCGGGATCATTTCGCTGTTCTCCACCAGATGGCGCAACAGGTCCAGGCGCTGTTTCAGTTCCGGGCTGAAGAAAACGAACGGAGCGGCCCCTCCCGCCGTGGAAGCGGGGGTTTCAGCGGCAGCGCCACCCGTGATCCGGTCGTCAGTAGCCATCCAGTGTCATGCGCAACTTGCTAAGATCAAAGTCATCGGTGATCAGGGAGCGGCCGATCCCCTGCATTAGAACCAGCCGCAGCCGTCCGGCCATCACTTTCTTATCCACCGACATCAATTCCATAAAACGTTCGGCGCCAATCCCTTCGGGAGGTCTCACCGGGAGCCCCCCCCGTTGCAATAGGGTGAGGATACGCCCCTCTTCCCCGGCTGTCAGCCAGCCGAGGTTGACGGACATGCGCGCCGCCATGGCCATGCCCGCGCCCACCGCTTCACCGTGCAGCCACTCGCCGTAGCCCACGCCAGTCTCTATGGCGTGGCCGAAGGTGTGCCCCAGGTTCAGAAGCGCGCGCTGGCCCGCCTCTTTTTCATCCGCCGCCACGATCTCCGCCTTGTCATGGCAGGAGCGCTCAATGGCGTAGATCAGCGCCTCGGGATCCCGCGCCCGCAGGGCATCCATATGCTCTTCCAGCCAAAGGAAGAAATCCGGATCGTTAATAAGGCTGTATTTGATCACTTCGGAGATGCCGGCGGAGAGCTGGCGATCATCGAGGGTATTCAGGGTATCGGTATCGGCCACCACGCAGCGGGGCTGATAAAAGGCGCCGATCATGTTTTTGCCCAGGGGGTGGTTCACCCCGGTCTTGCCCCCCACGGAGGAGTCCACCTGGGCCAGCAGGGTGGTGGGGACCTGGATAAAATGCACTCCGCGCTGATAGCAGGCGGCGGCGAAGCCGGCCATATCGCCAATCACCCCGCCACCCAGGGCCAGCACGGTGCATTGCCGGTCGAAACGTTGCCCAAGCAGTTTATCGAAGATGCCCTGCCATACCGCCAGGGTTTTGTGGCGCTCGCCGTCCGGCAGGATCACGGTGGCGACCTGGAAACCATCCAGCGCATCCAGCAACGATGCCAGGTAAAGGGGGGCGACCGTCTCGTTGCTGACCACCAGCACCTGTTGCCCCGGGATATGCCGCCGGTAGATTTCCGGATCACCCAGCAAACCGCCTCCGATATAGATCGGATAGGCGCGTTCGCCCAGATCCACCTGTAATGTCTTCTGCTGTTTCACCGCCCAATCCAATCCACATCAATTGCCATAGAGGCACAGAGTTCACAGAGAATAATAAAATTCACGACCTTACGGTAGCGGATGATCGTCAAGATGAGGAGTAGCCTTCATTGAAGATGAGCTTTCTACGCCACAAACCATAGATACTCTGTGTTCTCCGTGGCTCTGTGGCTAGTGTTTTTAAGCTTCACATAATCTGACACGCAGGCAGGCTCTATCGGTCCTCAAGTTTACGGGCAATCTCCTGCGCCACCGCGGCGGCGCTGCGCTTTTCGGTGGTGACCACAAGATCCGCCAGCTCACGATAAATCGGCTCCCTTTCGGCCATCAGGTCCCGCAGGCGCGCCTGGGGATCTTCGGTCTGCAGCAGGGGACGGTTCCGGTCACGTTCGGTGCGCCGGAACTGCTGTTCCGGCGAGCAGTGCAGATACACCACAAACCCGTGCGACGAGAGGAGGCGGCGATTATCAGGATCAAGCACCACCCCGCCGCCGGTTGCCAGCACCAGGCCATCCCGCTGGGTCAGATCCTCAACCACGCCCTTCTCCCGCCTGCGGAATCCCTCCTCACCCTCGAAATCGAAAACGGTGGGGATATCCACGCCGGTGCGGCGGCGAATCTCATGATCCGTATCGTCAAACTCCAGGCCCAGCATCTCCGCCAGCCGCCGGCCGATGGTGCTCTTGCCGGCGCCCATGGGGCCGATCAGATAAATGTTCTTGGGATGTTTCATGCGGGACAAGCGGGTTTTGGGTTTGCCTCCAAAGTGACAATACACCTGAGCGCAGAGTCCTCAAGCAGTCCGGTCCGCAAACAGCAAGAGGGCGCGCTAAACACGCACCCTCTTGCTATCAGACCTGATACGATCAGCGAGCGCCTAATGTCTGCTTCAGGATCTTTGGTGTCACGAAGATCAGCAACTCCGAGTTGTTATCCTGTTCATAATTTTGTTTAAACAGGTTACCCACCACCGGCAGATCGCCAAAGAAGGGGATCTTCTCCGTGCTCTTGGTAACATTGCGCTCGAACACCCCGCCTAGGACAATGGTATCCCCATTATCCACCAGTACGGAGGTCTGGATCTCGCGGGTATCCACCGGCGGAACCCCCAGCACCGCACGGGAGAAGTCCGGTTCGTCCTTGTTGATCACCAGATCCATAATGATGCGGTCATCCGGGGTGATCTGGGGAGTTACCTCCAGCATCAGCACCGCCTCTTTGAACGCTACCACGGTGGCGCCGCTGGATGAAGCCTCCTGGTAGGGGATCTCCACACCCTGCTTAATGGTGGCCTTGTTCCGGTCCGAGGTGATCACGCGCGGACTGGAGATGATCTCTCCTTTCCCCTCCTGCTGCATGGCCGACAACTCCAGCTGCAGCAGAAACGATCCGATCTTGCCCACCAGCAAATTGATGGCCCCGCCGCGCCCTCCTTCAATGAGTGTTGAAGGAAGATTTACCAGCAAATTTTCCTTACCAGCCCCATCAGTTATACCAGCGCCTACTCCCATAAACTGCCCGGTATCTAAAGTTCCGGTACCGTCGAGGTGCCCTGTCATACCTCCCCCAACCAGATACTCCCTTTTGCTCTGGCTGGTGCCGATGGAACGATTGAAGCCGAACCTGACCCCGATGTCCTTGGCGAAGGTATCGCTGGCGATCACCACGCGGGAGTCGATCAGCACCTGCCGAATGGGCACATCCAGTTTCTTGATCAGTCGACGGAGATCCTCCAACTTGGCGGCGGTATCCCGCACCAGCAGCATATTGGTCCGACTGTCCACGGTCACATTGCCGCGCTCGGGCGTCAGAAGCTGGTTGTTCTCTGACTTCAAGATGGTGGCGATATCCTCCGCCTTGGCATAGTTGATCTGCATATATTCAGAGAAGAGCGGTGCCAGCTCCTCGATCTGCTTCTGCGACTCCAGCTCGAGCTTCTCACGGGCCGCGATCTCCTCGGTGGGCGCCACCATGATCACATTGCCGTTCTTGCGCATGCCCAGCCCACGGCTCTTGAGGATAATATCCAGCGCCTGATCCCAGGGCACGTTCTGCAAACGCAAGGTAATGGTGCCGGTCACCGTGTCGCTGGTCACCATGTTGAGCTCGGTGAAATCCGCCAGCAACTGAAGCACCGCCCGCACCTCAATCTCCTGGAAATTGAGTGACAGCCGCTCACCCGTGTAGACCTGCTTTGCCAGTTTCGCCGCCTCTTCCTCTTCCGGGGTCATGGCTCGAAACTCCACCGCAAAGAGATTATTGGCTTGATAGGCCAGATGCTCATAACCACCCGTGGCCGCGACCGCTATCTGAACATCGTTGCCCTTCTGCGACACCTCAAAACTCTGCACCGGGGTGGCGAAATCGGTCACGTCGAACTTGCGCATCAGGCGTTCCGGCAGCTCGACATTCCTGAAGTCCAGCACCACCTGTCCCGCCTCTTCGCGCAGATCGACCACGGTTGACGGATCGGACAGGGAAATCAGCAACCGTCCCTCGCCCTCCGCGCCACGGCGAAAATCAACCTGATCGATAGCGGGTTTAAGCGCTTCTGGAACCGCCGGTGAAGGAACACTGGCAGCGGCTGCTTCGCCCTCCACCGGGGCCGATGAAGTCTGCGCCTTCTCTGTCCCTACCGGGGCCTTGGCGGCCGTCTGCGCGGCGCCGGCTTCAACCCGGATAACCACCTGCTTGCCCTTGACCTGAATGTCATGGGGAACGCTATCCACCAGATTGACCACCACTCGGGTCCGGTCTCCCGCCTCTATGGCCACCACGCTACGCACCATACCGATACCTACCGGCTGGCTCTTTACCGCCATGCCGCTCTTTAAACCCTGAAAATCGATGGCGATTCGCGCCGGATTCTCGGTAACAAAAGTGGCTGGCTGCGGAATATCCTGATCCGCCGTCAACACGATCTCCACACCATTTCCTGGCAGGGCGGAATGGGTCATTTGCCGAAGGGTATTGCCCTCCGCCGCGTATACCGGCAATGTTCCTATTAAGAGCAACAGAACCAGAACGACCGCCCCGGCGCGAACGATCCGCCCTCCGTTCTCAGAGCCCGCTCTAATCCGGCTTGGTATGATATGTGGCTTGTTCATCTTTAATCCCCTGCTCTCTATTCATCAGTCAGCGCCAACGAGGCCTGACGCTCACGATAACCGCGTTTTTGATCCGCTATGATCTCGGTCAGCTCAATCCCCTCTTCGGAAATCCGGGTAATCTGACCATGATTCTGTCCCATATAGTTGCCCACCTTCACGCGAAAGATAATCCCTTCCTGGGTCCGCACCAGGCCCCATATGGTGCCCTGCTGCTCCAGGGTGCCAACCATGCGAATGGAGTCCAGCGGAAAGGCCTCCAACTCCTCCTTCCTGCGGGTTTCATCCGGCGCCAGCCCGCTTTCGACCACACTCCCCTGCTCCTGCTCCGCCTGCATTGCCCGAAAGGGATCGCGGCGATCTATGGCGATGTAGGCGAAGGTCTCAATGGGCTGGATTTCCGGCAACGGCTTAATCCGTCCCGGCTCCCTGGCCTCCACCTCGGCCACAAACTCCTCCAGGTCGCGGAGCCGGCTATCGCCACAGGACGCCAACAACAGTGCCGACCCGCAAACCAGGATCAGCTTCATAATAGACATGGCTACCGGCCGGCTCATTGTTCCGCCTCCTCATCCAGATAGCGGTAGGTCTTGGCGGTGGCGTTTAACATCAGCTTCGGTGACGCCTGCCCAATCGTTTGTTTCTCTTCCGACGTGGAAATTTTTACGTCGTGGATGGTGACAATGCGCGGCAGGGCCGCCAGACCGCTGATGAACTCGCCAAACTGGTGATACGTGCCAACCACCCGCACCTGAATCGGCAGCTCCGCATAAAACTCCTTGGGCACCTCGCCGGCCGGATCGAACAGCTCAAACTCAAGCCCGGCGGCCAATCCCGTCTGGGAAACATCCACCAGCAGATCCGCTACCTCGGTCTTGTTGGGCAGCTGCCGCAGCATGGCGCCGAAAGACTCCTTCATCTCCTCCAGCTGCCTCTTGTACGCCTCGAGGCTGGCCGCCTTCGCCTGTTTCACCTCAAAATTCCTGCGCAACTCCTGTTCGTCCGCCTCCATCTTGTTCAAGCTGTTAAGCTGATCCTTGGTGTCGTACTGATACCACCCGAAGCCGAGCAGAACACAGAGCAGCAGAACCACGCCGATCTTGACCGGTGTTGGCCAATCGCCGATGTTGTCGAGGTTTAGATCGTTGAGCTCTTCGAGGTTCACTGCTTCTCCCCCTCAGCCGTCTTTCCAACCTGCACGGCCGTTAAAGTGAAGTGACTGAATCCGGTCCCGGTCTTATCCTTGTTTTCGATAAGCTGCAGCGATGGCTTGGCCAGCCACTTGGACGCCTCCACGTTACGCATGAAGGCGGACACCCGGCCATTGGATTGGGCGCGCCCGTTCATGGTAATGAGATTGCCGGCCTGATCGACTTTGGTCAGAAATACCCCTTCCGGCGTGGTCTTGACCAGCTCGTCAAACAGATGCACCACTTCGGGCCGGCTGGTTTGAAGCTGCTGGATCACATTCATGCGCGCCAGCAGCCGCTCCTTGGTCTTTTCCAGCTCCTTGATCTCCGTGATCTTGCGGTCCACCTCGGCGATCTTCTTGGTCAGAAAATCGTTGCGCGCCTTCTGATCGCCAATCATCCCGGCCACATGGATATGCACATAGACCCCGATCAGCAGGCTCAATACCAGGGCGCCGCCAACGGCGACCCCGAACTCTCTTTGTCGTTCCTTGCGAAGATTTTCGCGCCACGGTAATAGATTGATCTGCGCCATATCAGTCGAAACTCCTTAACGCCAGTCCACACGCGATCATCAGGGAGGGGGCATCATTGCTCAGACTGTGGGTCTGAACCGTAGAGGAGACTGACATGTTGGCAAAAGGATTCGCGATGATCGTAGGGGTGCCGATCTTCTCCGTCACCAGATCGTCCACCGCGGGAATGGAAGCACAACCACCCGCCAGGATGATGTGATCCACGCTGTTATAGACACTGGAAGAGAAGAAGAACTGCAGCGAACGGCTTACCTGCTGCGCCAGGGCCTCTTTGAAGGGCTCCAGCACCTCCGGTATATAGTTGTCGGGCAGACCGCCCTGCCGCTTGGCCATGCCCGCCTCCTCCAGAGAGAGGCCGTAGCGGCGCTGTATCTCTTCCGTCAGCTGCTTGCCGCCGAAGTTCTGTTCCCGGGTATAGATCACCTTGCCGTCGTGGAGCACGTTCAGGGTGGTGTTGGTAGCCCCGATATCGGCGATCGCGATGGTCTGCCCCGAGCCCTGGTTGGGCAGCTGGTCGGCGATAAGGGCGAAGGCGTTCTCCATCGCATAGGCCTCCACATCCACCACCGCCGGCGTCAACCCGGCGATCTCCAGCGCCGCCACCCGGTCATCGATGTTTTCGCTACGGGACGCCGCCAGCAACACATCCACCACCTCAGGATTCCGGTCCGATACCCCCAGTACCTGAAAATCGATGTTCACCTCTTCCAAGGGATAGGGGATGTACTGATCCGCCTCCAGCATGATCTGGCTTTCCAGCTCCGCATCCGACAAAGAGGCCGGCATGGGAATGGTCTTGGTAATGACCGCGGAACCGGCCACCGCCACTGCGGCCCGCTTGGCGTGTGTCCGGGAACGGCGAACCGCATTCTGAATGGCCGCCCCAACGGCCTCCACGTCAGCGAGGTTCTTCTCCACCACGGCATCGGCCGGCAGGGGCTCCACTGCATAACTTTCCACCCGGTAGCGATAGCCTGGTTTGCTGCCTGACCGGCTAAGCTCCAATAGCTTCACGGCGGTGGAACTGATGTCCAGCCCCAGGGTTGCCGACTTTTGGGAGCGAAAAAACGGTAACATTAAGCCATCCTTTTCCCGACAATTACGGTGTTACGCCAATAGTTAAAGAGATTTCTTTAATAATATGGCATAACTATATAGCAGTAAATGATTTTTTTGTGAAGCCCTTTTTACCAGCAAACCCGAATTTCATCAAATTCTGTTATGATCCCGGTTTCGTCAGACAGTTCGTCTTTTAAGCTACGCGGCACACACGAATCGGCTAAAACAACACATGAAGTGGTTAACCAGACTATTTAAGCTCTTTCTGTCCCTCACGCTGCTGGGCATGCTGACCGGGGCCGTGGCCCTGCTGGGCATCTACATGACCCTGGCGCCCGACCTGCCCTCCACCGAAAACCTGCGTGATATCCAGCTTCAGGTGCCGCTGCGCATCTATACCCGCGAAGGTGATCTGATCGCGGAATTCGGTGAAAAACGGCGCTCCCCCATCTCCTACGCAGACCTGCCGGAGAAGATGGTGCAGGCCTTTCTGGCCGCGGAGGACGACCGCTTCTTCAAACATCCGGGGGTGGATTACCAGGGCATCCTGCGCGCCGGCGTCAAGCTGATCCTTACCGGCGAACGGCGTCAGGGCGGCAGCACCATCACCATGCAGGTGGCGCGTAATGTCTATCTCAGTCCTGAAAAGACCTACAAAAGAAAGCTCAGTGAAATCCTTCTGGCCCTGCAGATTGAGCGGGAACTGACCAAAGAGGAGATCCTGGAACTCTATTTAAATAAGATCTATCTGGGCAACCGCGCCTACGGCGTGGGCGCCGCGGCCGAAGTCTACTACGGTAAGACCCTGGGTGAACTTGATCTGGCCCAGATCGCCATGATCGCCGGGCTGCCCAAGGCGCCCTCCACGATGAATCCAATCGCCAATCCGGAACGGGCCGTACAGCGCAGAAACTATGTACTGGGACGGATGCTGGAGCTGGAATTCATCACCCCCGAAGAACATGAGGCCGCAACTCAGACCCCGGTAACCGCCGAGGTTCACTCCACCGTGATCGATGTGGAGGCCCCCTATGCGGCGGAGATGGTCCGCTCGGTGATGTTCGAGCAGTACGGGGGAAGCGACGCCTATTCGGAAGGCTACCGGGTCATAACCACCCTCGAAACAAACCGCCAGCGGGCGGCCACGGAGGGGGTTCGCAAGGCCCTCCACGAATATGACCAGCGCCACGGATACCGCGGGCCGGAGCACCACTTCGACCTGGCGGCCCATACCACCGAGGAGGCCTGGGACGGTCTGCTGAAGGATCTGAAAACCGTGGGCGACCTGCGTCCCGCCCTGGTGATTGAGGTGGCCAAGGATGCGGTTGTCACCTATCTCGGTTCCGGGCAACGCCAGCGTATCGAATGGGAAGGACTGGAGTGGGCCCGCCCCTATATCGACGAGAACCGCCGTGGCGAAGCGCCCAAGCAGGCGAAGGATATCCTCAAGGTCGGCGACGCCGTCCGGCTGCTGCAGGTGCAGGTTGAGCGCAAGAAAGGCGAAAAAGAGTTGATCTGGCGTCTCGCGCAAATCCCCCAGGTGGAAGGGGCCTTGGTCTCCCTGCTGCCCGACGACGGCGCCATCGTCGCCCTGGTCGGCGGCTTCGACTACTACCACAGCAAATTCAACCGGGTGATACAGGCCAAGCGCCAGCCCGGCTCCGGCTTCAAGGCCTTCATCTACTCCGCCGCCCTGGAAGCCGGCTTTACCGCCGCCAGCATCATTAACGATGCGCCGGTGGTCATTAACGACAGCAGCCTGGAGGCGGCCTGGCGCCCGGAGAACTACAGCGGAAAATTCTACGGCCCCACCCGCCTGCGTTATGCCCTGACCCACTCCCGTAATCTGGTCTCTATACGCCTGCTGCGCGCCATAGGGGTCGATTTCGCGCTGCGCTATGCGGAACGGTTCGGCTTCGATGCCAAAGAACTGCCGCGCAACCTCTCCCTCGCCCTCGGCAGCGGCGCCATCGCCCCGATCCAGATGGCGAAGGGCTACGCCGTACTGGCCAATGGCGGATATCTGATCGAACCTTATTTTATAGATCGCATAGAAAACAGCGCCGGCGAAGTGATCTTCCAAACCAACCCCGCGCGGGTGTGTGAAACCTGCGGCCTGACCGCGCCGCCGGTGGTCCTCGACACCCCCGATGCCGACCAGCCTGGAGAGGGGGTCAGAATCAAGGCGGCCGTCGAGTCAAACATTACCGCCGCCATCGAACTCAAGCCAAGCGGCGATGACGCCCCGGGCCAGGAGGCCACGCCCAGAATCGCCCCGCGGGTGATCACGCCCCAGAACCACTACCTGATGAACTCCATGATGCGGGATGTAATACAACATGGAACCGCCACCAAGGCCCGCTCCCTGGGCCGCCAGGACCTTGCGGGCAAGACCGGCACCACCAATGAACAGCGGGACGCCTGGTTCAACGGCTTCAACCGCTCTCTGGTGGCCATCGCCTGGGTAGGGTTCGACTCCTCGGCCCCTCTCGGCAAGGGCGAAGTGGGCGGCAAGGCCGCGCTCCCGGCCTGGATCGCGTACATGGAAAAGGCGTTGCAAGGGGTGGAAGAGAAGCCCCTGGTTATGCCGGAGGACATGGTCTCGGTGCGCATCGACCCCAAGACCGGGAAACTGGCGGAGTTTGAGCAACAGGACGCCATCTTTGAGGTCTTCCGTAGCGACCATGTTCCCCAAGAGGTGACCAGCAACGTCCCCATCCTTACACAGCCTGGAGAGGAACTGCCCCAGGGAGAACGTCCGGCAGCTGGAGATGGCGACCTCTTCTAAACTGCGCCAGCGCCTGGCCCATGAGGCGGCACGCATACTGGCCGAGCAGGGCGGGCATGACTACCGGCGGGCGGGACGCAAGGCGGCCGAGCGCCTGAGATGTCATGACCGCCACCTGCTCCCGAGCAATGCCGAGATCGAACAGGCCCTGCGGGAGTACCAGCAACTCTATAGCGGAAGCGAGCACGAGGCCGGTCTGCGCCGTCTCCGAACCCTCGCTCTGGATGCCATGGAGGCCCTGCGGGAGTTCTCCCCCCGTCTGGTGGGACCGGTCCTGTCCGGCAGCGCCGACCAATTCAGCCCCATTGTGCTGCATCTCTTTTCCGACACCCCGGAACAGATCAGCTTTTTCCTTTTAGACCGGAAGATCCCCTGGCGGGATGGAGAAAAAAAGATTCGCTACCCCGATGGAAGCACCAGCCGCCAGCCCCTGTTCCGTTTTCAGGCGGACGACACAGAGATGGAGCTGGTCTGGTTCCCCGTGGAGAAACTGCGCCAGCCCGTCCTCGGCCCCCTGGAGAACGAGAAGGAAGAGCGGGCGTCCGCGGCCCAGGTTCGCCGGCTTCTGGCCCTGGCGGAATCTTGAACCCCCCTCCCATCGGCCATTGAAAATACCCGACACTACTCTTTTAGAGGATTAGAATTTTCAAGAATACCCCTATTGCTTATCGCGTATGATTAGCGCGGAAGCACACCGGGTCCGGCCGAACCTTATCGGCCAGGCACCGGATCTATCAGGGGATTGCACAGGCCGCGAAACGGCACCCACCCGGATTCCTCAATACCTTTCATTTTCGGAAGTGGTTGAGGAATAGGGGTTTTTTCGCTCCGCGCATGCCCAAAGTTGTTATTGATTGAGGAAGACCGAGATGTCCAGAAAAAAAATTGCACTGATTGGGGGCGGCCAGATTGGCGGTATCCTTGCGCTGCTCGCGGCCCAGAAAGAGCTGGGAGATATCGTAATCCTGGATATTCCCCAGATGGAAGGCCAGGTGAAAGGCAAGGCCCTGGACCAGATGGCCCTGCGCCCCCATGACGGCTACGACGCCAACATCACCGGCTCCAGCGATTACGAAGACATCCGCGATGCGGACCTGATCATGATCACCGCCGGCCTGGCCCGCAAACCCGGCATGACCCGCGAGGACCTGCTCGGCACCAACCTGAAGATCATGAAGGACGTGGCGGAGAACGTGAAGCGGGTGGCCCCCAACGCCTTCGTCATCCTCACCACCAACCCCCTGGACGCCATGGTGTATGCCTTCCACAAATACTCGGGCATGGCCAAGAACCAGATCATCGGCATGGCCGGCGCCCTCGATAGCGGCCGCTTCCGCACCTTCATCGCCATGGAGACCGGCCTCTCGGTGCAGGATGTCTCCGGCATGGTGATGGGCGGCCACGGTCCCGAGATGCTGCCCCTGATCCGCACCGCCAACGTGGGCGGCGTGCCCCTTACCTCCCTGCTGTCGCAGGAGAAAATCGACGCCATCATCAAGCGTACCCAGGAAGCGGGCACCGAGGTGGTCAAACTGCTCGGCAACGGCAGCGCCTTCTTCAGCCCCGCCGCCTCCGTAATCGAGATGGCCGAGGCCTTTATTAAAGACAAAAAGCGGGTCATCCCCTCCGCCGCCCTGTGCGAGGGCGAGTACGGCATCGATGGCCTGTTCGTGGGCGTGCCCGCCGTGATCGGCGCCGGCGGCGTAGAGCGGGTGATCGAGTTCGAACTCACCCCCGAAGAACAAGTTTTGTTAGATAAAACCGTGGAGACAGTGAAGAAAACTGTCGCTGAAACTGGCATTTAGGAGCGTAAAGAATGCAGATAACCGGAATGTATTGGGGGTCCAAGCTCCTCAAGTACGTAGATTTTCCTACGTCCGAGGTCCTGGGGCCGGAAGCCACCAACGACGAAATCAAGGGGCTCATCGAGCGCCATGGCGAAGTGTTCATCAAGCCCATGTTCAAGGGCGGCGTGGGCAAGAAGGGCAAGGCCGGCCTGCTGGGCCGGGCCAAGGACCTCTCCACCGCCATGCAGGAGAAGGCGCGGCTCTACTTCGCCGAGCACTTCCACAACAATACCTACTCCAAGGCGGAAGGCGTCACCTTTGAAGGCGGCGTCCCCGCCGAGTACGAGGTCTATTTCTCCATCACCGACAGCACCGAATTCCGTGCGCCCATGATCACCCTGACCCATCACGGCGGCATGGACATCGAAGAGCTGCCGCCCGAGAAGATCGCGCGCATCCCCTTCGATCCCCTCACCGGCCTCAAGGGCTTCGTCATCTCCAACGCCCTGCGCAAACTGGACGCCCCCAAGGAACTGGTGAGCCCATTGGTGCAGAACCTGCCCAAGCTGTGGGACCTGTTCCACAACTACGGCATGACCACCCTGGAGCTGAACCCGATCCGCATGACGCGCAACGGGAAGGGCCGTCTGGTCCCGATCGCCTGCGACTTCAAATGCGCCTTTGACGGCGACGACGCCAATGTGGCCCGTCTCGGCCTGCCGGAAGACCTGGACACCTCCAGCTACTCCGACTTCGAGCAGGAGGTAAACCAGCTCCGCACCTACCAGGGCCAGTCCGACGTATTCGTCATCAACGAAGAGGGCTCCATCACCGCCATGACCTTCGGCGGCGGCGCCAACGCCCTGGTGACCGAGCTGCTGGGCGACGCGGCCACCATCTCCTCCGACTTCGGCGGCAACCCGCCCTACGAGAAGATGCATGACATCAGCCGCATCGTATACAAATACTGGCTGGAGCAGTCCAACGTACTGTTCATCATCGGCGGCAAAGCCAACAACACCGATATCTACGAAACCTTCCGCGCCATGGCTGACGCCCTGCGTGACCACTTCAACGCCCACGGACCGCAACCGCTGTACGTGGTAGTGGGACGCGGCGGTCCGAACCTGATCCGCGGCATGGGCTACATGCAGGACACCCTGGACTCGCTGGGTATTCCATATCAGATGTTCGGCTTCGATTCCGCCATGAGCGAAGTGGTCAACTACGCCCAGGCAGCCGACGAATGGATGAAGAACGGCGGTCGCGAGATCGTCGCCCAGAAGATGGGTATCTCCTGATAGCGGCCTAATATCGATCAAGCGCGCCAAGTAACCAAGAATTTCCGAGCCGTGATCTGACATAGAAAGATCACGCAATAACGAGGGAACCAAATTATGCATCCGCAAGGTGTAGCAGCATTCCCCCACTACTATGTGGGTATCAACTCTCTGCAGGAACTGGCCACCAAAGAGGACCGGGTCTGCGTACTGAACATTACTGGCGGCGAGAGCCGCACCGTGACCCCGGTCAGCCATGTCTATTCCGGCGGCAACATCGTCTGCGGTACGGCCCCCGGCCGTTCCGGCTCCAAGATGAAGACCGCTGGCGGCGACATCCCGGTCTACGATAACGTGGCCGAGGCGGTGGAAGCGGGCCACGAATTCAACGTGGTAGTGGTTTACCTTCCGCCCTCTGGCGTGCGTGACGGCGTGATCGAGGCGATCCGCGTCAATCCCAACCTGAAGAAGATCGTCATCCTCACCGAGAAGGTGCCTGTGCGTGACGCCCGCGTCATCCGCGCCATGGGCCAGATGCGCGGCATCGACATCTTCGGCGCCAACTGTCTCGGCCTCGCCGACGCCCACAACCATGTGCGTATCGGCGGCGCCCTGGGCGGCAGCGCCCCCGAGGAGTCCCTGCTCCCCGGCTCCGTCGCCATCTACTCCAACTCCGGTAACTTCACCACCACCATCGCCGTATACCTGGCGACCGCGGGTTGGGGTTCCACCGTCTCCTTCTCCTCGGGCAAAGACGTATACATCCATTACGCCGCGCCCGAGTGGACCCACGCCTTCCACCAGGACGACCGTTCCAAGGCGGCGGTCATGTACATTGAGCCGGGCGGGTATTACGAGCACGACCTCAAATTCGAAAAGCCCGTGGTGGCCTGCGTGGTGGGCCGCTGGAAGGCGAAACTGACCAAGGCCTGCGGCCATGCGGGCGCCATCGCCGGTTCCGGCGACAACGCCATGGCCAAGGAAGAGTGGTTCATGGAGAAGTTCGGCGTAGACGCCATCTTCACCCCGGACAACCCCGTCTGCTCCGCCAAGGGTGCGGTGGTGGTCAACATCGCCCACATCCCGGCCGCCATGGACGCGGTAATGGCGCTCAACGGCGCCAAGCCGGACTTCGAGCCCGTGGGAGACCTCTCCCTGAAGTGCTGGTTCAGCAACACCCAGGGCATCGACCTGCCGGCCCACCTGAATCCGCCCGTAGTGGAGGCCATGGCCCCCTACAACGAGCAGATCGCCGGTCTCGGCGAGCAGGTAGGCGCCATCTTCCCGCGCCAGACCATGAAGGACGCCTCCGGCGCCTCCATGATGGACCCCAAGACCCAGGTGACCCGCATCCACGGCACCTCCGTTCTGGATGCCTCCACCCACACCTTCGAAGAGAACCTGGTGCAGAGCCTGATCCGCGAGTATCCGGATGCCAATGGCGCCGCCATGGCCAACGTGGCCCTGAACGCCTTCGTCAACCAGGCGGACCACATCGGGCTGGCCGCCGCCGACGCCTCCCGCGAGGCGGGCAACAGCCCCAACACCGCACTGGCCGCCGCCATCGCCATGATGGGGCCGAACAAGGTGGAGACTTCCCAGAAAGCCGCCGTGGCCATGATGGAGCTGTTCAAGAAGTCCGGCATTGAAGACCCGGCCGACACCAGCACGGATATCTCCGCCCAGGTGGCGGCCGCCGACGCCGATCTCTTCTCCTCCGACAGCGGCTGCAGCCGTGGCAAGACCATGCTGGCCGCCCTGGAGGCACGCGGCGCCAAGTCCGTGTTCGTGGAGTTCGTCAAGGCCGTGGCCGACAAGGCCGGTGGTCAGGTACGTGGTCAGGTAGTGCTGGCCGCCATCACCCTGCACCTGGCCTGGAAGCCGTTGATGCGCAAGCGCCTCTCCGCCACCACCATCAGCACCATGCCGTGGCACTTCCGGGTCTTCAGCACCCTGATCGGTTCCGCCGCCAGCAGTAAGCAGCAGAAAGAAGGCAAGTTCTGCGGCGTCGCAGACGACGAGCTGATGGAGAGCTGGAGCTTCACCGAGACCGCGCACCTGGCGCTGCTGGGCCACCGTCCGGACGACGAGTCCCTGTACGCCTTCTCCGTGCTGCTGGGCCTGATCATCTCCAACGGTCCGGGCACCATCTCCGCCCAGGGCGCCAAGGGCGCCGTGGCGGCCGACGGTCCCGAGGCTCCGGCGCGCGTGCAGGTGAACAAGGGCTACATCGGCTTCCTCACCCACACGGGTTACGCCCACGGCGGCAACGGCTATGAGGCCATCGCCTTCCTGCTGGACCGCTTCCGCGATACCGGCCTGCAGGACCCGGGCACCGACAACCACGGCCTGGACCTGGCCGCCATGGCCACCGAGTACGCCAAGGAGTATCTGGCGTACAAGAAGAAGGCCAAGGCCGAGGGCAACCTCTCCTATGACAAGATCCCCTGCACGGGCCACCCGGTATTCAAGGGCGAGGACGTCAACTTCGACCCGCGTGAGGTGTTCGTCGCTGACCTGTTCGAGAAGCGTGGCGACTACAACGTCTTCCACGCCTTCTACAAGGAGCTGGTGCAGGCGCTGTTCAAGACCGGCGTTACCCGCAACGTCTTCTGCGTCAACGTGGACGCCGTGATCGCCGTGCTGCTGCTGAAGATGCTGTGGAAGCCCCATGCGGCGGGTGAAATCGACGACGCCACCATGGAGTCCGCTGCGTTCACCACCTTCCTGTTTGGACGCATGATCGGCTCCGCGGCGGAGATCGACGACCACACCAACCGTGGCCGCAACATGGATACCCGCACACCAGCGAGCCAGTGCAGCTACGTGGGTTAAGGGACCAGGGGCCGGACCGAGTCCGGCCCCTGCTTTATTGATTACTTGCCGCAGAGGCACAGAGCACACAGAGATTGAAAAATTTAGATTTCTCTGTGGTCTCTGTGCCTCTGTGGCTAACAAGACAGTTACCCGAATTTTTTAAAAACTGAGGACTGAAACATGTCGAAGATCATCTGGACCAAGATTGACGAGGCGCCCATGCTGGCGACCTACTCCTTTCTGCCCATCGTGCAGAAGTTCGCCAAGGCGGCGGACGTGGACGTCGAGACCCGGGACATCTCCCTGGCCGGCCGCGTCATCGCCAACTTCCCGGATAACCTGAGCGAAGAGCAGAAGATCCCGGACGAGCTGGCGCGCCTGGGCGACCTGGCCAAAACCCCCGAGGCCAACATCATCAAGCTGCCCAACATCTCCGCCTCCATCCCGCAGCTGAAAGCCACCATCAAGGAACTGCAGGAGAAGGGTTATAACGTTCCGGATTATCCGGAAAATCCCCAGAACGACGCCGAGAAAGAGATCAAGGAACGCTACGCCAAGGTGCTCGGCTCCGCCGTGAACCCGGTGCTGCGTGAGGGCAACTCCGACCGCCGCGCCCCCACCGCGGTGAAGAACTACGCCAAGAAGTTCCCCCACTCCATGGGCGCCTGGAGCCAGGACTCCAAGTCCCACGTGTCCACCATGACCGATGGCGACTTCGCCGCCAACGAAGAGTCGGTCACCATGGCCGAGGCCACCGACGCCAAAATCTCTTTCATTGGCAACGATGGCTCCACCACCGTGCTGAAAGAGAGCACTCCGCTGGAAGCGGGTGAGATCGTGGACGCCACCTTCATGAGCCGCAAGGCCCTGGTCAAGTTCCTGGAAGAGCAGGTAGCGGACGCCAAGGCCAAAGATGTGCTGTTCTCCCTGCACATGAAGGCCACCATGATGAAGGTGTCCGATCCCAAGATCTTCGGCCATGCGGTTAAGGTCTTCTACGGCCCCGTGCTGGAGAAGCACGCCGACGCCATCGCCAGCACGGGCTTTGACGCCAACAACGGCATCGGCGACCTCTACGCCCGTCTGGACAAACTGGACGCCGCCAAAAAGGCGGAGATCGAGGCCGACATCCAGGCCCTGTATGGCGAACGTCCCGCCATGGCCATGGTGGACTCCGACAAGGGCATCACCAACCTGCACGTGCCCAGCGACGTCATCATCGATGCCTCCATGCCCGCCGCCATCCGCGCCTCCGGCCAGATGTGGGGCCCGGACGGCAAGCAGAAGGACACCAAGTTCATCATTCCCGATCACAGCTACGCACCGCTGTATCAGGCCACCATCGAGAACTGCATCGAACACGGCGCCTTGGATCCCACCACCATGGGCACCGTGCCCAACGTGGGCCTGATGGCGAAAAAGGCGGAAGAGTACGGCTCCCACCCCACCACCTTTGAGGCCCCGGGCGACGGCGTCATCCGCGTCACCGGCTCCGATGGCAGCATCATCCACGAACAGGCCGTGGAAGAGGGCGACATCTGGCGCATGGTGATGGTGAAGGACGCCCCGATCCAGGACTGGGTAAAACTGGCCGTGACCCGCGCCCGCGCCACTGGCTGGCCCGCCGTCTTCTGGCTGGACGACGACCGCGCCCACACCATCGAACTGAAAAAGAAGGTGGATCGTTATCTCCAGGACCACGACACCAGCGGCCTGGATATCCGCATCATGGGTGTCTACGAGGCGGCCAAGCTCTCCGTGGAGCGCATGCGCGCTGGCGAAAACACCATCTCCGTGACCGGCAACGTGCTGCGTGACTTCAACACCGACCTCTATCCGATCCTGGAACTGGGCACCAGCGCCAAGATGCTCTCCATCGTGCCGCTGATGAACGGCGGTGGCCTGTTCGAGACCGGCGCCGGCGGTTCCGCGCCCAAGCACGTGCAGCAGCTGGTGCAGGAGAACCACCTGCGTTGGGACTCCCTGGGTGAATTCCTGGCCCTGGTCCCCTCCCTGGAGCACCTGAGCAACCTGACCGGCAACAAAAAGGCCCAGGTCCTGGCCAACGCCCTGGACAAAGCCACCGAAGAACTGCTCAACAACGACAAATCGCCCAAGCGCAAATGCGGCGAGCTGGACAACCGCGGCAGTCACTTCTACCTGGCCATGTACTGGGCGCGCGCCCTGGCCTCGCAGAGTGACGATGCCGAACTGGCCTCCCAGTTCGCCCAGCTGGCCGACGATCTGGAGGCCAACGAGGCCAAGATCGTGGAAGAGCTGAACTCAGTGCAGGGCGCCCCCGCCGATATCGGCGGTTACTACCGTCCCGATGAAGCAAAGATAACGGCCGTTATGCGTCCCAGTGCGACCCTGAACGGTTTGATCGGCTAATTATAAATAGATAAAACTATAAAGATTGAAGGCGCTACCCTAACGGGTAGCGCCTTTTTTTGTTATGTACAGGAAGTACGGTACGCCGCGGGCGCCTGGACGCGCAGGAGCGGCGGCACCAGGGATGGTCTTATGCTGCGGAGCGCATGGATGTGCGAGAGCGGCGAATGTTCATGATGAACGGTACATTGCGGGCGCAGGGATGCACAGGAGCGATGTATTCACAGGAGCGATGTATTCACAGGAGCGATGTATTCACAGGAGCGATGTATTCACAGGAGCGATGTATTCACAGGATGACCGCACTGGAAACTACTCCTGCGATTCCAGCATACCCTTATCCCTGGCGGTAGTACGCCGCGCAAGAGATCCGGGGCAGAGCTCAATATTCGCTAATATTAGAAAGAATTGCTCTCTGACCTAGCTTTACAGATTATTTGAAAAATGCCTAATCTAGGTTGACGGGCAAGACGGTATTCGACCTGGTTTTCCGCCAATGGGAAGCGGCGTCGGCAAAGTCGACGCGCCTAGCGCCCAAGAGGCGCGTCTTTGACCAACTTATTAGGCAATTCATACTTTATTGCCTTGATATTGTCCGCTGGCACCACCACGATATCTTCAGATACCAGTAACGCACAAAATGATGTTCCACACATGATAATTCTCCCCTCAAGAATTTTCTCTTTAGTGTGAACTGCCGCGAGAGAAGATGCTGCTGATAGGTTGTGATGCTGAGTTTTTCCGAACTCTCGACCTGCTGAATTTGCTTTCTCATGAACGAGTATGGCAGAAATAAGTACTGCTAGTACCGAGGCAGCAAGCAACGAAGCGACAACGGTTCTAGCCAAGACATTCCGAACCCATTGGTTCCCGTCATTCTCATCTTTAACTGATTTCTTTGGAATAAAATGACCAACCAGCTTTTTGGTCAAAGTGAATTTGGATATTTCATGTACGTTGTAAAGAACTAAAACTGCAACGATTAGACACATGAACAGTAATGCCAACTGGGGAATGCCTAATATGGCGTAAACAATAAAACCAGAAGTGAGTGTATCTTCCAGTGATAGCGTAAAAAGACCTGCCGGCAGACCCCAGTAACTAAGGAGCCCATGATGGAATGCTTCACCATGAAAATACATCATTGGTGCTAAGGCTGCGATGAGGGTTGTGATTACTTTCAGTGCGTTCATTTGCCAAGCAAGTGTTTATGCGGACGATTCGAATATTGTGTTATGCCGTCAAAAGATCTTCATCGGCACTCTATAAGAGAACACCACTGTACTGAGGCTTGCCTACCGGCCTGGAGTGATGCTTCAGATGGATTGATCGCGTCCCTCGATTTCACGGATTTCTGCTTCCTGTCGCCGTTTATGGAGAAGTTGCTACATTTTTTAAGGTATTTGGAGAATCAAAGCAAGCAGGCGGTCATGATGCCGGGATGGCCTTGGCTGGCGCTGTAGCGTTCGCCGTCCCCATCCAACGTCCCCCTTTTCCCAAAACCACCATAAACGTACCATAATTAGCCCTATGGGCCAGGATATGTGGGATTGGTGTCCCTAGAGCGCTGTTTTGATGCATTAAAACAGAAGACACCTCTATATATAGGATCTCAATGCCCTTTGGATAGAAAGGAAGCGCGGGGAATCAATAAAGGCTAAGGCATCAGCTTTTCAAACCCCCTCACCCCAGCCCCTCCCCAGGGAGAGGGAGGAAAAAATGGAATTAACCCAATTTTTCCGAGTATTATTGTCGGGTTTGGTCGACGTACTATTGGCCAGAATGCGGAATTCTGCTTTTTCTATTGGAAAACCCAATAGTAACAATAGATCAATCAGTGGTTCCTTATGTAGATTTTTCGACCGTGCTACGGAATAATAGCCGGTCGCGATGAACCGGGGCACCAATATCGAGCCCCGCAAAGTAATTTGCACACCACCTGAGCAAATCAGGTCCGGGAGGCTGAAATGTCAAAAAACAACATGCTCACCGTAGATGGTATCGATGCAGCGGCCCACGTTGCACACAAGACCAATGAGGTCATTGCCATCTACCCCATTACCCCGTCCTCGGGAATGGGTGAGCTAAGCGATGAATTTTCCGCCAATGGCCGGACCAATATCTGGGGTACCGTTCCGCAGGTGGTGGAGATGCAGCATGAGGGGGGCGCGGTCGCCGCTTGTCATGGCGCTATCCAGACCGGCGCGCTGACCACTACCTTTACCTCCTCCCAGGGTCTGCTGCTGATGATCCCCAGCATGTACAAGATCGCTGGCGAGCTGACACCTTTTGTAATACATGTGGCCGCGCGCTCCCTTGCCGCGCAGGGCCTTTCCATTTTCGGCGACCACAGCGACGTCATGTCCACCCGCATGACCGGCTTCGCCATGCTCTCCTCCTGTAATCCCCAGGAAGTGTGCGACCACGCCCTGATCGCCCAGGTGGCCACCCTGGAGTCCCGCGTACCCTTCGTGCACTTCTTCGACGGCTTCCGCACCTCCCACGAGGTGGCCAAGGCGGAGATGCCGAGCGACGAGGTGATGCACACCCTGCTGCCGGACGACCATATCCGCGACTTCCGCGCCCGCGCCATGTCTCCGGACCGGCCCACCATCCGCGGCACCTCGCAGAACCCTGATGTCTATTTCCAGGGCCGCGAGACCGTCAATGCCTATTATGAAAAGGTGCCCGAGGCGGTGCAGTCGGTCATGGACCGCTTTGCCGAACTGACCGGCCGCCAGTACAAGCTGTTCGAGTACATCGGCGCCGAAGACGCCGAGCGCGTGATCATCCTCATGGGCTCCGGCTCCGACGCCGCCGAAGAGACGGTGGAGCATCTGGTGGCCCAGGGCGAAAAGATCGGCATGCTGCGCGTGCGCCTCTACCGCCCCTTCTCTCCCCAGCACATGATCGACGCCCTGCCGGCCTCGGCGCGCAAGATCGCGGTGCTGGACCGCTGCAAGGAGCCGGGCAACGGCGGCGAGCCCATGTATAAGGACGTGGCCACCGCCATGGCCGACTATGTGGTCAACGGCGGCGACAAGTTCGGCGGCCTTCCGCGCGTGGTGGGCGGCCGCTACGGCCTTTCCTCCAAGGAGTTCAACCCTGGCATGATCAAGGGGATTTTCGACGAGCTGTCCAAGGACGCGCCGAAGAACTCCTTCACCGTGGGCATCATCGACGACGTCACCCACTCCAACCTGGAGTGGGACAACGACTACCAGATCATCGACCACAAGAAGGTCACCCAGTGCATGTTCTTCGGACTCGGCGCGGACGGCACCGTCTCCGCCAACAAGAACTCCATCAAGATCATCGGCGAAGATGAAAACATCTACGGCCAGGGCTATTTCGTTTACGACTCCAAGAAGGCGGGCGCGATCACCATCTCCCACCTGCGCTTTGGCCCCGAACCCATCAAGTCCAGCTACCTCATCGGCGACGGCGAGGCGGACTTCGTGGCCTGCCACCAGCCGGTCTTCCTGGAGACCCAGAACATGCTGGACAAGGCCCGCACGGGCGGCGTGTTCCTGATCAACTCCGATGCGGGACCGGACGGCGTGTGGGACACCCTGCCGCGCAAGATGCAGCAGCAGGTGATCGACAAGAAGCTGGACGTCTATGTCATCGACGCCTACAAGGTGGCGGACGAGACCGGCATGGGCCGCCGCATCAACACCATTATGCAGACCTGCTTCTTCGCCATCTCGGGCATCCTGCCGAAGGACGAGGCGATCGCCAAGATCAAGGCGGCGGCCGAAAAGACCTACGGCAAGAAAGGCCCCGCGGTGGTGGAAAAGAACTTCCAGGCCATCGACGCCTCCGTGGCCGCCATGCACAAGGTGGAGATCCCCTCCGCGGCCTCTTCCACCTTCGAGGTGCGGCCGCCCGTTACCGACAATGCGCCTGAATTCGTCAAGAATGTCTGCGGCGAGATCATTGCCGGCCGCGGCGACAGCATCCCCGTGAGCCTGATGCCGGCCGACGGAACCTGGCCCCTGGACAGCTCCTCCTACGAGAAGCGCAGTCTGGCCCGTTTTATCCCGGTTTGGGACCAGGATCTCTGCATCTACTGCGGCAAGTGCGTATTCGTCTGCCCCCATGCGGCCATCCGTTCCAAGGTGTTCCCGGCCGAACTGGCGGACAAGGCGCCGCCCACCTTCAAGTCCATTGAGGTGAAAGGCAAAGAGTTTGGCGAAGGCCAGCACATCACCTACCAGGTGGCCCCCGAGGACTGCACGGGCTGTACCCTGTGCCGTGATATCTGCCCGGCCCAGGATAAGGAGAACCCGGAACACAAGGCGCTGGACATGATGCCGCAGCCGCCGCTGCGTGAATCCGAGCGCGAGAACTATAACTTCTTCCTCAGCATCCCGGACTTCGACCGCACCCAGATCCGCTGGGGCACCATGAAGAGCGCCATGCTGGCCCGGCCGCTGTTCGAGTCGTCCGGCGCCTGCGTGGGTTGCGGCGAAACCCCCTACATCCGTCTCGCCACCCAGTTGTTCGGCGACCGCATGATCATAGGCAACGCTACCGGCTGTTCCTCCATCTACGGCGGCAACCTGCCCACCACCCCCTATGCCACCAACGCCGAAGGCCGCGGCCCGGCCTGGAACAACTCCCTGTTCGAGGACACCGCTGAATTCGCGCTTGGCTTCCGTCACTCCGTCGACCGCCAGGCCGAAATGGCCAAGGTGCGTCTGAAGAAAATGGAAGACGTGATCGGCGCCGACCTGGTGGATGCGATTATCAACGCCGACCAGACCACCGAGCCCGGCATCTACCAGCAGCGGGAACGTGTGGCCCAGGTGCGCGAGAAGATCAAGGGCATCGACTCCGAAGACGCCCGCAACCTGGACTCCGTGCTCGACAATGTGACCAAGAAGAGCGTGTGGGCCGTGGGTGGCGACGGCTGGGCCTACGATATCGGCTTCGGCGGCCTCGACCACGTGCTCGCCTCGGGCGCCGACATCAACATCCTGGTGCTGGATACGGAGGTGTACTCCAACACGGGCGGCCAGATGTCCAAGTCGACCCCCATCGGCGCCGTGGCCAAATTCGCCGCCGGCGGCAAACCCGCCCGCAAGAAGGACCTGGCGATGATCGCCATGGCCTACGAGAACGTCTACGTGGCCCAGGTGGCCTACGGTGCAAAAGATGTACGCACCCTGAAGGCGTTCCAGGAGGCCGAGTCCTATCCCGGCGTCTCCATCATCATCGCCTACAGCCCCTGTATCGCCATGGGTATCGACCTGCTGGAGCAGAACCACCGCTCCCAGGAACGGGCGGTGGAAAGCGGACACTTCCCGCTGTTCCGCTATGACCCGAGACTGGCGGATGAGGGCAAGAACCCGCTGCAGCTCGACTCCAAGAAACCGAGCATCCCGCTGCAGGAGTTCATGGACAAGGAGACCCGCTTCAACGTCCTCAAGCGGACCCACCCCGAAGCAGCGGTGAAACTGGCCAAGTTCGCCCAGGAGACGGTGGACAAGCGTTTCCGTTACTACGAGCAGCTGGCCGCGCTCTCGTATGAGAAGGAAGAAGACGAGTCGTAACCTAAACGGTTAGGCCACTAAGACAAGGCGTCATCTGGAAATGGGTGGCGCCTTTTTTCTTTTGCCACAGAGGACACAGAGCTCACTGAGAATTTAACTTAGCTATCCCTGTGACCTCTGTGACCCCTGTGGTTAAGACGTCTTCATTAAAGGACCGCTTGCCACTGCTGTCCCAGATGGTTTTGCTTTGTAATGCTGCAATCACTGGTGCCATCAGACTTTTACGACCACACAGCTACTTGAAACATGATAATCAGCGAAAGTGCGTCCCTTCTCCCCCAGGGAGAAGGACAGGATGAGGGAATCAATAAAATCAAAGCATTAGCTCTTTAAATCCCCTCTCCCTAACCCTCTCCCTGAGGGAGAGGGGATTAAGTGGGACAGCAGTGACTGCCTGCCTATTCTTTCGCCGCGAGGTCGCGGCTTCCACAGGCGGCCGTCTCAATGAAGGTGAAAGTTTGAGGTGAGAGCGGCGCCCTCGCCGCGAAGGAAATAACCACCATCATCCAACACTCCGCAGGAGCTTTACTACAGAGTGATTACTTCTTTTCTTCTATCTCAGTGATCTCTGTGCCTCTGTGGCTATGAAAGTTTCTAGGTAACTTTCTCGCTACCCAACTCCGCCCCGCAATGTTTGCAGAACACCGCATCCTCATCATGCCCCTCCTGCTCACACTCGGGGCAGCTTCTGGTGGTGGGTTTTTGCTGCATGGTATGGACGATCTCCATGGCGAAGATGCCCGTGGGGATGATGATCAGGCTGTAGCCCAGGAGCATGGCCACCGCCGCCACCATCTGGCCGGGTATGGTCTGGGGCGCGATATCGCCGTACCCCACCGTGGTGATGGTGACAATGGCCCAGTAAAACCCCGCCGGGATGCTGCTGAAACCGCTCTCTTCCCCCTCGATCAGATACAGCAGCGCCCCCAGGATCAGGGCGATGGTGAGGACGGAGATGAGAAATACCGTGATCTTGCGCCGCGTGGCGCGCAGCGCCCGCATCAACACCATCACCTCGCCCACGTAGCGGGCCATCTTGAAGATGCGGAACACCCGCAACAGGCGGATGGCGCGGATCACCAGCAGCGACTGCCCCCCCGCGACCACCAGGCTCAGGAAGGCGGGCAGTATGGATAACAGATCGATAATGCCGAAGAAGCTCTTGGCATAGTGCAGGGGGTGGCGGACCGACCAGAGCCGCAAAATATACTCCACGGTGAACACGCCGGTGATCACCCACTCCACCACATGCAGCTCAAAACCGTAGGCCTGCCGGATGGGCTCTACACTCTCCAGCATCACCGCCGCTACCGCCACCAGGATGGCGACCAGCAGGAACTCGTCGAACAGCTTCCCGGATGGGGTCTCTGCCTCGAAGATGATGGCGTGGACGCGGCGGCGAAGGGCGTTGCGGCGTTCTACATCTTGAGTATCTTCATCTTGCATGATCTGATCCGGCCCGGTTGATATCGCAACCCGCAACAGCGCGGCTGGCGGTCGCCCTAATAGTAGCGGAAGAAAGAAAACCGTGCCGCCACTTGAAATCCGTCCCGGGCCTCACCATCTGGAATCGGGTAGAATAGACCGACAAGCAATTCCAAAAATCAAGGACTTACAACGTGGAGCCACTCAAAGGCACGACAATCCTCTCCGTCCGGCGCAACGGCCAGGTGGTGATCGGCGGCGACGGACAGGTCTCCCTCGGCAATACGGTGATGAAGGGCAACGCCCGCAAGGTGCGGCGGCTCTACAAGGAGCGCGTACTGGCCGGTTTCGCCGGCGCCACCGCGGACGCCTTCACCCTGTTCGAGCGCTTCGAGGGC
>JBNKPL010000017.1:0-30794 GCA_050295355.1 Sedimenticolaceae bacterium | reverse complement strand
ATTATCCCGCTTATTCTCGGTTTGCTGTTGATCAAGTTTGGTGGTGTGCTGGTCGGTCGTTACATGCCGGATACGCAGGTATCCATGGAAAACCTGGAGTCGCTGGAGAAAACGGTGCTCAGTGTTATGGGTGTGTTTCTGTTGTACCTTGCGGCCAGTGATCTGGTTTATTACTTTTCCTATTTCTTTAAATACAACCGAATGATCAAAGAAGGTATGCCGATGGATTCTGGGGCGTTTGCGGACCCGGAGTGGTTTGCGGGGATAGTGACGACGGTTTTCCAGACCCTGCTTTCCCTCTGGCTGATATTGGGTTCCGCGGGTCTGGTCAACATCTTTAACCGTTTTCGTGGGCGTTGATGTGAGGTAGCCGGGGGATGACAGTGTTTGGCTGGTGAGAATTATGCTTTCTGTTGAGTGGATGAATTTTTAAAGCTGGTGATTCTGGAATGCTACATCTGGTTTTAGGTTTTCTGATTCTGGCATTGGGTGTTGCGCTGTTATTCGTCAGGATTGACCGGGCGAAATTGGAATCCAGGATGCGTAGCAATCCTGGGCTGGCACTGTTCCGTTTTCCAGTTTGGCGCTTTGGTGTGGCCTTGCTTGTTATCGCGGCAGGGATTGTTCTGATTGCAAAGCCGTCGTTTTCTGCGGGTTTGGAAGAAAGTATCTGTTATGGAACCACCTCCAAGGGAAGGTTGGAGGGAGGGGTTCAATTGCCAGGTGAGGGTACGAATTTCGTCAGCTACAGCGGGACCGCCGAGTTGCTTGGCAGGACGTATGTGCATTCCAAAGTGCGGGACATTGTCGTCGATGCCTACAGGCGATTGGAGACGGAGCAGCCGGGCAAGGTGTTCAAGTATGCGGAGACGGGATTCCAGGAGGGAGGGAGGTTCAGGCCGCACAAGACCCACCAAAACGGGTTGTCGGTGGATTTTATGGTGCCCGTGACCGACGGGTCGGGCGCCTCGGTGCATCTGTCTACGCACTATTTCAACAAGCTGGGTTACAGCATCGAGTTTGACGAAAAGGGCAGGTACGACGGATACACTATCGATTATGAGGCGATGGCGGCCCATATCGTGAGTCTGCACAAGGCCGCAAAAAAGCAGGGCGCCGATCTGTGGCGGGTGATCTTCGATCCCAAGCTGCAACCCTATCTATTCAACACCCGCTATGGGGCCTACCTGCGGGAGAATATCCAGTTTTCCAAAAACAGGTCCTGGGTGCGGCACGATGAACACTATCATGTGGATTTTGTTGTGGCGTGTAAGCCGTTATGAACTGCACGGGATCTGCGCGCGCCATGGCGGCTAAAGGGGGCGGGAGTTGAAAATCGTGCTGTTGCCCGGGATGGATGGGACGGGCGCGCTCTTCTATCGGTTGCTGGCGGAACTGCGCGATATGGATGCGCTTATGGTCCCTTTGCCGCAGTCAGGGCCGCAGGATTATGAGCGTCTGGCGCGGTACGTAAAAGAGCGCTTGCCGGACGGCGACTTTATCCTTTTGGCGGAGTCATTCTCGGGCGGTATCGCGGCCAGGTTGTCGCAGCAAGAGATCCCGAATCTGAAAGGGATTATTTTCGTTGCAACCTTTCTGTCCGCGCCGCGGCCGTTTTTGGTAAGGGTTGCCAGGTGGTTGCCGCTCAAGCTGCTCTCTTCGCTCCCGTTTTCATCGGTTGCTTTTCGAAAATGGTTTCTCGGCAGTGATGCCGGCGCCGAAATGATTCAGGCGTTCAGGCGGGTCGTGCGGTCGGTCCCTACCAAGGTTCTCAAGGATCGTTTGTCGGTCATTGGCAAGGCCCGTTACGATGGTTTTCGGTCACCCTGCCCGGCGGTCTATATCGGCGCGGCAAGGGACGCGCTTGTGGATCCATCCAAACGGCAGGCGTTCGCGGACGCCTATTCGAATAGCACGTTCGAAGAGATCGATGGGCCGCACTTTATTTTGCAGGCGCGGCCGGCAGAGAGTGCGGCGGTGATTCGTAAAGCGGTGAGCAACCTGCAAGGATTGTAGGGTGGTGTCTTACCCCACCATCCCCGGCGCCCGATCAGGCATAGATGGGTCGGGTCGCCCGCGATACCCGCAAGGCAATTGGTAGGGCAGGGCCCCACCCTACGTTGAGGGAGGCTTACGAGCCGTAGGGCGGGACCCTGTCCCGCCGGGAACTACACCAACGGCCTCAGTTCCGTGATCGGCCCTTCGTTCTTGGTTTCGATTTGCGCGTAGCAGTCATACAGCGCCGCCTGCAGCGCCTCTTCGATCACGGGGTGGTAGAAGGGCATCTGCAGCAGTTCGCCCACGGTCATCTCTCTCTGGATGCACCAGGCCAGCAGGTGGGCCAGGTGTTCCCCTTTGACGCAGAACATCTCCGAGCCGAGTAGCTTGCCGCTGGCTTTGTCCGCGTAAACCCGCAGGATGCCCTTGTTCTTGCCCATGATCAGGGCGCGCCCCACGGGCGGGAAGTTGACCGTGCCCACGGCGGTGGTTTCGGGGTCCAGTTCCGCCCAGCGTTTGCCGGCGGCGGCGATGTTGGGATCGCAGAACACGATGCCGATGGGGGTCTTGCGCTGGAAGGACTGGATGGCATCGCCGCTGGCGTTGAGCCCGGCGATGCGTCCTTCATCACCCGCTTCATGGAGCAGGGGGCGGTCGCCGTTGACGTCGCCCGCGATGAAGATATGGGAGTCTCCGCACTGCATGGTGTTGGGATTGAACAGCGGCATGCCGCGCTCATTCAGTTCGATACCTGTGTTTTCCAGGCCCAGGTGTGCCAGGTTGGGCGCGCGGCCGAGGCTGGCCAGCACCCGGTCCACCACCACGGAGTGTTCGCCCGCGGTGACGCGCAGTTGATCGCCCTCTTCGCTGATCTCCGCCGCCACGCCCAGGTGGATGGGGAACTCCTTGCCGATGAGATTGATGGCGGCTTTCGAGATCTCGGGATCGGTCAGGCCGCCGATGCTTGTCAGCATGTCGAAGCCGGTCACCTCCACCTCCAGGCGGGAGAGGGCCTGGCCCAGTTCCAGGCCGATGGCGCCGAGGCCGATCACCGCCAGGGAGCGGGGCAGGTGCTCCAGCTCAAAGATCTCATCGGTGGTGAGGATGCGGTCGCGGAACGGCTCCCAGGCGGCGGGGATGACGGGCTTGGAGCCGGTGGCGATGATGAATTTATCGGCCTCAATCCGCTGTCCTTTGACCTCCACGGTATGGGCGTCCACGAAGTGGGCGTAGCCCTCGATAAAGCGCTCCTCCGGCATCTGGTCGGTGCTGTTGGAGCGCACCCGCTCCACGAAGGTGTCGCGCAGGTCGCGCACATGCTCCATCGTCTCTTCGGCATCCAGTTCCAGTTCGTCGTGTCCCTCCACCCCGTAGCGGTCCAGGATGCGGCAGCGATGGTAGTCTTCCGCCACCTGGATCAGCGCCTTGGAGGGCATACAGCCCACCCGCGCGCAGGTGGTGCCTACGGGACCACCGTTGATCAAGACGAAACTCTTGCCCGAGGGGCGGACCTTGCTCAGGGCATACAAACCGGCGCTGCCGGAACCGATGATGGCGATATCGACCTTCGTTACTTCCACGGAATACTCCCAGGTTGGATGGCTGCCGGGTAGGTATATAACGATTGGGGCGGTGATACAAGAAAGCCGGGGAGAGGCTCCAGCGGGTGGAGGGTTAGACCATGTCTTGCAGACGGCAAAACCTCCGTGTTCTCTGTGCCTCTGTGGCAATAATCTTCAGGTGATAACGCTCGGCTCGCTGCGCCCGGTGCGCTCTGCGATCCCGGCGATCTCCTGGGCGATGGCCTCCAGCGGGGCCATGACCTCGGCGGTGGCCTGGTCGTGTTTCTCAGGATCGGGTTCGTAGCACTCCAGATAGACCCGCAGGGTGGCCCCTTTGGTGCCGGTCCCCGAGAGGCGGAACACGATCCGGGAGCCGTCGGTGAAGCCGATGCGGATACCCTGGTTCTCTGACACGCTGCCGTCGATCGGATCGGTGTAGCTGAAGTTGTCCGCATACTGCACCGTATACTCGCCGAAGCCGCGGCCGGGTAGGGAGGCCAGGCTCCCTTTCAGGTGCTCCATCAGGCCTTCCGCCGCCTCTTTGTCCACCTCTTCGTAATCGTGGCGGGTGTAGAAGTTGCGGCCGAAGCGGTGCCAGTGTTCCTGCACAATCTGCGCTACCGATTTCTGTTTTACCGCCAGCAGGTTGAGCCAGAACAGCACCGCCCAGAGGCCGTCCTTCTCGCGGACGTGGTCGGAACTGGTGCCGAAACTCTCTTCGCCGCACATGGTGATCTTGCGGGCGTCCAGTAGGTTGCCGAAGAACTTCCAGCCAGTGGGGGTCTCGTAGCATTCGATGCCCATGGCGTCGGCCACCCGGTCGGCGGCCTGGCTGGTGGGCATGGAGCGGGCGATGCCCGCGATGCCCCGGTGGTAGCCGGGCACCAGATGGGCGTTGGCGGCCAGCACCGCCAGACTGTCGCTGGGGGTGACGAAAAAGTTCTTGCCCAGGATCATGTTGCGGTCGCCGTCTCCGTCCGAGGCGGCGGCGAAGTCCACGGGATCGAAGCCGTGGGTGAGTTCCACGATTTCATTGGCGTGAATCAGGTTGGGATCGGGGTGCCCACCGCCAAAATCCTCCCGCGGGGTGCCGTTGAGGACGGTCCCCGGTTCGGCGTCCAGCATCTCTTCCAGGATGCGGATGGCGTAGGGGCCGGTAATGGCGTACATGGCGTCGAAACGCATCTGGAAAATGCCGGTGTTAAACAGGCTGCGAATCGCTTCGAAGTCGAACAGATTCCGCATCAGTTCCGCGTAGTCGGCCACCGGATCGATGATCTCCACCTTCATATCGCCGAGCCAGGTGCTGCCAGTGTGGTCCAGGTCGATGTCGCCGGCCTCCGTGATCAGGTAGCGGTCGATCTCCAGGCTGCGTTGGAAGGAGGCCTCGGTGACGCTTTCCGGGGCCGGGCCGCCGTTGGCCACGTTGAACTTGATGCCGAAGTCCCCGCTCTGGCCGCCGGGATTGTGGCTGGCGGAAAGGATGATGCCGCCCTGGGTCTGGTATTTGCGGATGACGCAGGAGACGGCGGGGGTGGAGAACAGGCCGCCCTGGCCCACGATGCACTTGGCCACGCCGTTGGCGGCGGCCATTCGGAGGATGATCTGGATGGCGGTGCGGTTGTAGAAGCGGCCGTCGCCGCCCACCACCAGTACCCCGCCCTTGAGATCGGGCTGGGTGTCGAATAGTGACTGTACGAAGTTTTCCAGATAGTGGGGCTGCCGGAAAACGGCGACCTTCTTGCGCAGGCCGGAGGTGCCCGGGCGCTGATCGGTGAAGGGGGTGGTGGTGATCTGTTGGACGTTCATGGGATCGAGTTTAGTCTGTTGTTTCCATTTGTGACCGGCTATTCAACCACAGGCCCGCAATGGTTTCGAGAGAGGGCCTTGAAATTCAGCCGCCGGGACCTATCTATAGCCGCTGAATCCCAATTCCCATGAAAAAGAACCGGAATTGGTGACAGCAATTCAATAAACCGATTATAGGATCTGGAGGCAACAACAACATGACCGTCGACGCGCATAAGGAGACACTGGAGTTTCAGGCCGAGGTGAGCCAGGTGCTGAACCTGGTGATCCGTTCCCTGTACAGCAATAAAGAGATCTTCCTGCGGGAACTGATATCCAACGCCTCGGACGCGGCGGAGAAGCTCCGCTTCGAGGCCCTTTCCGACGACGCCCTCTATGAAGAGGACCCCAGTCTGCGCATCCGCATCTCGGTGGACAAGGAGCGCCGCACGGTCACCATCTCGGACAACGGCATCGGCATGAACCGCCAGGAGGTGACGGAGATCATCGGCTCCATCGCCACCTCCGGCACCCGCCGCTTCCTGGAGTCCATGAGCGGCGAGCAGAGCGAGGACAGCCAGCTCATTGGCCAGTTCGGCGTCGGTTTCTACTCCGCCTTCATCGTCGCCGACAAGGTGACCATGCTCACCCGCCGCGCGGGTCTGGGCGCGGAACACGGCGTGCGCTGGGAATCCTCTGGCGAAGGCGACTACACCATCGAGACGGTGGAGAAGGCGGGCCGCGGCACCGATATTACCCTGCATCTGCGCGAGGGAGAGGATGAGTTCCTGGAGGCCTTCCGCCTGCGCTCCATCATCTCCAAGTTCTCCGACCACATCGCCATCCCCATTGAGATGCTGGAAGAGCTGTACGGCGAGGAGAAGGAAAAAAAGACCCCGGAGTGGGAGCAGGTAAACCGTGGCACCGCCCTGTGGATGCGCAACAAGTCCGATGTCTCCGAAGAGGAGTACAACGAGTTCTACAAGCACATCGGGCACGATTTTGAAGACCCCCTGGCGTACGCCCACAACCGGGTGGAGGGGAGCAACGAATACACCTCGCTGCTCTATATCCCAGGCCGCGCACCCTTCGATCTTTGGGACCGGGAGCAGAAGCACGGCGTCAAGCTTTATGTGCGCCGGGTGTTCATCATGGACGAGGCGGACAAGCTAATGCCCCACTACCTGCGCTTCGTGAAGGGGGTAGTGGATTCCGATGACCTGCCGCTCAATGTTTCCCGTGAGATCCTGCAGCACGACAAGAAGATCGACGCCATCCGCAACGCCAATGTGAAGCGGGTGCTCGGCGTGCTGGAGAAGATGGCCAAGGACGATACGGAGAAGTACCAGAAGTTCTGGAAGGAGTTCGGCAAGGTGCTGAAGGAGGGGCCCGCCGAGGACCATGGCAACAAGGAGAAGATCGGCGGGCTGCTGCGCTTCGCCACCAGCAAATCGGAAGGCACCGAACAGACCGTCTCCCTGGACGAATACATCGAGCGCATGCAGGAGAAGCAGGAGAAGATCTACTACATCACCGCCGATTCGCCGGCCGCCGCCCGCTTCAGCCCCCACCTGGAAGTGCTGAAGAAGAAAGGCATCGAAGTCCTGCTGCTCTCCGACCGGGTGGACGAATGGCTGGTGACCCACCTCAGCGACTATCAGGGCAAGCACATCCAGTCGGTGGCCAAGGGGCAGCTGGACCTGGGGGAGTTGGACGACAAGGCTTCCAAGGAGGAGCTGGAGAAGGCCGCCGAGGAGCACAAGGGGCTGCTGGAGCGCATCCAGAACGTCCTCGGCGAGGGGGTGAAAGAGGTGCGGGTCAGTAACCGCCTGACCGAATCCCCGGCCTGTCTGGTGGTGGGCGACTACGACATGAGCGCCAACCTGCAACGGGTGTTGGAGCAGCTCGGCCAGAGCGGCCCCAAGACCCAGCCGATCCTGGAGATCAATCTGGAACATCCGCTGTTGCAGCGTATGGACCAGGAGCCGGACGAGGATATCTTCGCCGATCTCTCCCGCATCCTGTTCGACCAGGCGCTGCTGGCGGAGGGCGGCCAGCTGGAAGACCCGGCCGGGTTTGTGCACCGCCTCAACAAGCTGATGCTGAGTCAGTAGGGAAAAAGTTATTGCCACGGAGGGCACAGAGGACACGGAGTCTGTTGATGCGGCTGGCAGACGTGGGGTGGGGTCCTACCCCACCGCTGCTCGGTGTCCGGGTCGGGGAAAGGCCTGTCTTTCGCGCCCGCAATTCCAAACCTCTGTGTTCTCTGTGCCCTCTGTGGCAAAAAATCTTTTTTCCTCCGTCCGCCGCTATTGGGCGGCATCCCCGTGCGGGATGGCCGGATAGGTTCTACAATAGAGCCTGTTTATCCCGGATCGAGACAAGAACAAAATCCCGATGGTTTCCGTAACCACCAACCTGCCGCAAGGCGACCGTATAGAACGCAAGGACCTGGTTTCCTGGGTAAAGCAGGTGGCGGGCGGCCGTGGCTGGAAGGCGCGCGGACGTTTGCGTGACGCCTGCGCCTTGGCGCTGGAGGCGCTGGGCGAGCGGGATACCCGGGTGTTGCGCCGTGCGCTGGAGGTGGCGGACATTCTGGTGGGTCTGGAGCTGGATACGGACACCCTGATCGCCACCATCCTCTACAACGTGTTGCCGCGGGAGGCGATCGGCGGGGAGGAACTGGGCCGCCGTTTCGGCAAGGAAGTGGCCACCATGCTGGGGGATCTGGCGCGGATCGGGGAGCTGACCCCTTCGGCCGATGAGGTGGACCCGGACGAGGAAGAGGAGCACATGGAAAACATACGCCGCATGCTGTTGAGCATTGCGGACGATGTGCGGGTGATTCTCATCATTCTCGCCGACCGGCTGTATGAGATGCGCAACCTGAAATACCAGCCGGAGGCGGTGCGGATGCAGGAGGCCCAGGAGACGCGGAACATCTATGCGCCGCTCGCCAACCGCCTGGGTATCTGGCAGATCAAATGGGAGCTGGAGGATCTCGCCTTCCGCTACCTCGAATCCCCCGCCTACATGGAGATCGCGGGCCTGCTGGACGGCAAGCGGACCGACCGCGAGGAGTATATCGCACGGGTGATCGAGCAACTGCAGCGGGAGTTCAAGGCCGCCGGCATCAAGGCGCAGATCACCGGACGGCCGAAGCACATCTTCAGCATCTGGAAGAAGATGCAGCGCAAGGGGGTGGATATCAGTCAGATCTTCGATCTGCGCGCCGTGCGGGTGCTGGTGAAATCGGTCACCGACTGCTACGGCGTGCTGGGCGTGGTGCATGGCCTGTGGAAACACATCCCCGGGGAGTTTGACGACTATATCGCCACCCCGAAGCCCAATATGTACCGCTCCATCCATACCGCCGTGATCGGGCCGGAGGAGAAACCGCTGGAGATCCAGATCCGCACCTACGATATGCATGAACATGCCGAGCTGGGCGTAGCCGCCCACTGGAGCTACAAGGAGAGCCGCCGCCAGGACGAAGAGTTTGAACGCCGTATCGTGCTGATGCGCAACTGGCTGGAGATGAAGGATGAAGAGGGCGCGGAGAGTACCCTCGAAGAGCTTGGCAACGAGTTTGAGGCGGCCCGGGTCTATGTGCTCACGCCAGAAGGCAAGGTAATCGAACTGGCGAAGGGGGCCACCCCGCTGGACTTCGCCTATCGCATTCATACCGAGATCGGACACCGCTGCCGGGGGGCGCGTATCAACGGGCGCATCGCGCCCCTGGCCCAGCAGTTGGAGAGCGGGCAGATGGTGGAGATCATTACCGCCAAGGAGGGGGGGCCGAGCCGCGACTGGCTCAGTCACCATCTCGGTTATCTGGCCACCTCGCGGGCGCGCAACAAGGTCCGGCAGTGGTTCAAACAGCAGGATTACGGGGAACATCTCAATATCGGCCGCCAGGCGCTGGAGAGAGAGCTGGCCCGTCTGGGGGCCGGCAAGCCCAACCTGGAAACCGCGGCCAAACGCTTCAACTTCAAGGAGCCGGAGGACCTGTTGGCCGCCATCGGCCGCGGCGAGGTGTCGCCGGTCCAGGTGGCGGGTATGGGACAACGCTCGGAAGCGGCCGAACCGCTGCCCATTGTGCGGCCCCACCCCACCCGCCGCGCTTCACAAAAGAAGGGCGGCGGGCGGGCGGACGTGGTGGTGGAGGGCGTGGAAGAGCTGATGACCAACATGGCCCGCTGCTGCAAGCCGGTGCCCTATGATCCCATTATCGGCTTCATTACCCGCGGCAAGGGGGTAACGGTGCACCGTGCGGACTGCTCCTGGGTCAGCAAACTGGATGCGGCGGCGCGGGAGCGTCTGGTCGGCGTCCACTGGGGCGGCCGCTCGGAAGAGACCGACTACCCGGTGGATATCCGGGTGGTGGCCGGCGACCGCAAGGGGCTGCTGCGCGACATCTCCGCCATCATGACCAACGAAGAGGTGAACCTGATCGGGGTGAACACCCGCTCCGACCGCCGAACCGACCAGGCGGTGATGCGTTTCACCGTGGAGATCTCCAGCATGGAGCAGCTGAGCCGGGTCCTGCACAAGATTTCGCAGTTGAATGACGTGCTGGAAGTAAAGCGCCAGGTGTGAACCCCGTCAGTTTTTTCCTGTCTTTCTCTATATCCTAAATTGCCTCCATACAGCCGGGCGGGGTAAACTGGGTCCTTTCCCGGGTCCCGAATTTGCCGCTGGCTGGCAGGCGCAGGCAACTTCGTATAATCAGATCGTAATGTGTTGAAAACAAAGCGATTTGTATTGTCCGGGTACAATCCGTTAGCACGAGTGGAATTTGGCCTCTGAACTAAAAATCAATCTGTTGGATCTGGACCGAGCCGGTATGGAATCCCTGTTCCAGAAAATGGGGCACAAGCAGTTCCATGCCCGCCAGGTGTTCAAGTGGATCCACAAGCACGGCGTCACCGACTTCGAGGCCATGACCGACCTCAGCAAAAAGTTACGGGCGGAGCTCCATGCCACGGCCGAGGTGCGGGTGCCGCAGATCATTCTGGAGCAGCCCTCCAGCGACGGTACCCGTAAATGGCTGCTGGAGCTGGAGTGCAATAACCGGGTGGAGAGCGTGCTGATTCCGGACGGCGACCGCACCACCCTCTGTGTCTCCTCCCAGGTGGGCTGCGCCCTGGAGTGCAGTTTCTGCTCCACGGGTAAACAGGGTTTCAATCGTAATCTTTCCGCCGCCGAGATTATCGGTCAGGTATGGGTGGCGGCCCGCACTCTGGAGAAGCCGCTGACCAATGTGGTGTTGATGGGGATGGGAGAGCCGCTCTCCAATCTGGAGGCGGTGCTGACCGCCACCAACATCATGCAGGACGATCTCGCCTATATGCTGTCCAAGTACCGCGTGACCATCAGCACGGCGGGCATCGTGCCGGCGATCTATGAACTGAACAAACGCAGCGACGTCAGTCTGGCGGTATCGCTGCATGCCCCTAACAACGAACTGCGCAACGAGCTGGTGCCCATCAACCGCAAGTATCCCCTGGAACAGCTGATACCGGCCTGCCGCGACTATGTACTGGGGGACAAACGGCGCAAGATCACCTGGGAGTATGTGATGCTGGACGGGATCAACGACACCGACCGGCACGCCAAAGAACTGATCCGGCTACTGGAAGGAACCCCGTCCAAGATGAATCTGATCCCATTTAATCCCTTTCCCGGTTCCAGCTACCGCGCCTCCCCGCCGGAACGGGTGGAGGCCTTCCGGCAGCGGCTGATGAAGGCGGGATTGATCTCCATCACCCGCAAGACGCGGGGTGACGATATCGACGCCGCCTGCGGCCAACTGGTGGGGAAGGTGAAAGACAAAAGGTTGCGGCGGCCGGAGGTCAAGGGGCATGGATTGGGAGGTCTGGTACAGTGAAGCGGTTACATTTTATCTTTTGGCTCTCGTTATTGTTCCTGACCGGCTGTCAGACCCTGACGCCCGGCGGCGGCGATTTCGGTGAAGAGCGGGGCGATGTCATCGACAGCCCATCCAACGGCAAGGCCGATGTTTATATCAAACTTGCCGTGGGCTACATGCAGGAAGGCCAGCTGGGCATGGCCATGCAGAAGATCAAGAAGGGCATCGAGGTGGATCCGAAAAACGGGCAGGCCCATAACGTCCTGGCCCTGATCTACCAGCGGATCGGCGAGAAGGATCAGGCGGAAGAGCACTTCGAGACGGCGGCGGGTCTGGAGCCCAGAAACCCCTATATCCGGAATGCCTACGGCAGCTTCCTCTGTCTGCAGCAGCGCTATGACGAGGCGGATGAACAGTACAACAAGGCGTTGCAGAACCCTCTCTATCAGACCCCCGAGGTGGCGCTGACCAACGCGGGCACCTGCGCCGGCAGCGGCGGCGACCAGAAAAAGTCGGAAGACTATTTCCGCCGGGCCCTGCAGCGCAATCCCGCCTTCCCCAAGGCGCTGTACCAGATGGCGGAACTCAGCTACAACCAGGGCGATGCCGCCCGTGCGCAGCAGTATCTGGAGCGCTATCAGCGGGTAGCGCCGCACACTCCCGGTTCCTTGTGGCTGGCGATCCGGGTGGCGAGGAAGCTCGGGGACCGGGACCGGCTGGCAAGTTACGAAATGCTGCTGCAGGGTAACTTCCCCGAATCCCAGGAAGCGGAACTGTTGCGGGAGTCACAGCGCAAATGACCAATCCCGGGGAGCGTAAAACTTCGCTGCAAGGAGACGGTGGGGAGGCGCGCATCGAACCCGGGATCGGTAGCGAGCAACTTGCCCTCTTCGGCGGTGGACCGGGGGCCAGGCTGCGCAAGATCAGGGAAGCGAAAAAGATCAGCCTGGACACGGCGGCGGCGGAGTTGAACATGGGGCCGGGCAAGGTACAGGCGCTGGAGCGGGATGACTACACGCAACTGCCCGAGGCGGTCTATATCCAGGGCTACCTTCGCAACTACGCCCGTTTTCTGGGTGAGCCGGTGGAGCCGGTGCTGGCGGCGTTTCTGGCCCTGAATCCAGCGGCGGCGGAGGAGCCGGTCCTGCAGGCGAGCCTGCCCATTAAACCCGAGATATCCAGCAATCATCGTATAGTACGGCTGGCCAGTATGGCGATCATCCTCGTGCTGGTTGTCCTGTTGTTCACCTGGTGGGGCGACTATCTGCAGCGCGCCTGGTGGAGGAGTGACGAGCAGAGGGCGGAGTCCTCACCGCTTGAGGCGGCGCAGCCGGCAGCCGGGCCGCTTTCCGATTCGACCGGATGGGAAACACAGGATTTGTCTCTCTCACCCATGCCGGGAGGGGAAGAGACGGTGACACCGTACCCGGAAGAGCAGTTTGATTCGCCGCTGCCGGACGCCGCGGCCCCGGACGAGACCCGCGCGGAAACGCCGCCGGTCCCGGAAGAGGAGGCGACGATTGAGGAGGCCGGGTCGCCGAAGATCGTTTTTCAGTTCTCCGCCGCCTGCTGGGCCAAGGTGACGGATGCCAAGGGTACGGTGCAACTGATCGGAGAGTTTGTCGCCGGCGACCGGCGCATACTGGAAGGGGAGCCGCCGTTTCAGGTGGTGTTGGGGAACGCCCCGGCGGTAGAATTGACGGTCGACGGATTGCCCGTGGACCTGATGCAGCACTCCCGCGGGAGTGTGGCCCGCTTCGCCCTTGACCCCAGAGAGCCGTAACTTGGGCTAGTTAGCAGGCCCAAGTATAATCCTTCGCCAATTCTGGCCTTTAGCGATTAGTAATCAGATTTTTATGGCAAAAGATATTCAAGCCATTCGCGGCATGCGCGACATCCTGCCTGAGCAGACCCCCCTGTGGCAGTATCTGGAAGACCGGGTGCGCGGCGTGCTTGAGGGCTACGGTTACCGCGAGATCCGCATGCCGATCCTGGAGATGACCGAGCTGTTCAAGCGTTCCATCGGCGAAGTGACCGATATCGTCGAGAAGGAGATGTATACCTTCGAAGACCGCAACGGCGACAGCCTGACCCTGCGCCCGGAAGGGACGGCGGGGTGTGTCCGCGCCGGGATTGAGAACGGCCTGTTTCACAATCAGTTGCAGCGGCTCTGGTATCAGGGCCCCATGTTCCGTCACGAACGGCCGCAGAAAGGGCGCTTTCGCCAGTTTCACCAGATCGGGGTCGAGACCTACGGCATGGAGGGGCCGGACATTGACCTTGAGATCATCCTGATCACCCGCCGCATCTGGCAATCCCTGGGGCTGCTGGATGGACTGGAGCTGCAGATCAATACCCTGGGAACCTCCGAGGAGCGCGCCGCCTACCGTGGCCGACTGGTGGAGTATCTCTCGGCGCACAGGGAGCAACTGGATGAAGACAGCCTGCGGCGTCTGGAGAGCAACCCCCTGCGCATCCTCGATTCCAAGAATCCGGAGATGGCGGAACTGATCGCCCAGGCCCCGAGTCTGATGGACTATTTGGGCGAGGAGTCGCGCGGTCATTTCGAGACCCTGCTGGCGGGACTGGATGCGGCCGGGGTGGCGTATGTGGTCAATCCCCGGCTGGTGCGCGGGCTCGATTACTACGCCCGTACCGTTTTCGAGTGGGTGACCGACCGCCTGGGCGCGCAGGGCACGGTCTGCGCCGGCGGGCGTTACGACGGCCTGGTGGAGCAGTTGGGCGGGCGTCCCACCCCGGCCACTGGTTTCGCCCTGGGTGTGGAGCGGCTCACCACGCTGCTGGAGGAGTCGGGTTTCGTGGCCACGGACGGGTTGCCCCACGCCTATATGGTGTTGGTGGGCGACGGCCCCCAGCGCCGGGGTTTGGTGATTGCCGAGGGGCTTCGGGACCGGGTTCCGGGGCTGCGCCTCCAAGTCCACTGCGGAGGCGGTAGCTTCAAGAGCCAGTTCAAGAAGGCGGACCGAAGCGGTGCCGCCTATGCCATCGTTCTGGGAGAGGATGAACTCGCCCGCGGTGTGGTGGGCGTGAAGCCTCTGCGGAGTGAGGGTGAGCAGCAACAGATAGCGCTGGACGAACTGGACGGGTTTCTGGCCCGGGAAGTTATGGGTCCGAGCGATAATTAACCCGGCACGTTTTTTTGCCGGGTTAATTGGCGGCACAAGGATGTGCCGCCATTGGCTGCAGGCCAATGAAAGTCCGTGAAAATCAAGCAGGTTCGCAACCTGCGCCAGATTTACATGGACGCGCAGCAAATAGGCCAGGATGGCCTATTTTGATGCCAGGTTATTAGTAAGATATAACGAATACGGTATAAGAGGTAACAAGGCGTGAGTGCATACCTGTCGGAAGAAGAACAAGTTGAAGCCCTTAAAAAGTGGTGGAAGGAGAACGGCCTCTCCATCCTGGCGGGGGCGATCCTGGGACTCGGCGGCGTGTTCGGCTGGAAGTACTGGATGGAGCATCGGATGGAGGTGGCGGATCAGGCCTCGTACCACTTTAGCCAGATGCAGACGGCGGTCCAGGCCGGCAATAGCGAATCGGCCCTCAAGCAGGCGGAGATCCTGACCTCGGAATACGGTTCCACCAGCTACGGTCAATTCGCCGCCCTGTACCTGGCCAAGGCAAGGCAGGATGAGGGTAAACCCGAAGCGGCGCGGCTGGAGCTGGAAAAAGTCATGAACGGCGGCAAGGACCCCTCTTTGCAGCAGATCGCCCGGCTGCGTCTGGCCCGGCTGCTGCTGGATCAGAACGATCTGGACGGCGCCGCGGCGGTAATCAAAGAGATGCCGGCGGATGAGTATGCCGGGGAGTTTGAACAGGTGCGGGGGGATATCGCCCTCGCCCGGGGGAACAGGGAGGCGGCGCGGAACGCCTACCAGCAGGCGTTGGAGAAGGGTGTGGGCGATGCCGCGCTGGTTCGTATGAAACTGGATGATCTCGCCGCAGAGGTTGAATAACCGTGAGGTCCGAAATGCGCAAAGCCATAGCGATACTCTCTTTTTTGTTGTTGAGCGGATGCTATACCCTTGAGGCCATGAATCCGGGCAACTGGATTCCCATGGGCAAGGGTGAAGAGGAGACGGCCAGCGGCGAAACCGCCACGGAAGAAGGCGCTGGCGCGGAACAATCCTCCGAAGAGTCCGACTCCTGGCTCTCCTGGACCCCCTGGGGCGATGACAAGAAGGAGGCCTCGGCCGCGGAATCCGGGACTGAAACGGAAGCGGCGGAGAGCGCCGGGAGTGAAGAGCCGTCCTCCAACTCCGGTTCCTGGCTCTCCTGGGGCGGCAAGAAGGATGGCGAGGCGAAAGGGATGGAGAAGCCCGATGCCGACGAACTGGGTGAACTGGGCGACAGCGGCATCTCCGTACAGGAGCTCTGGAGCCGCTCCATCGGCCAGGGGTCCAATGATGACCGGGTAAAGCTGGTCCCCTATGTCCTGAACGATAAGGTGTTCGTGGCCGACCGGGATGGGGATGTGCAGGCCCTGAGCGCGGTGAACGGCAAAACCCTGTGGGAGACCGAGACCGATCTGAGCATCTCCGGCGGACCGGGGGCCGGCGAGGGGCTGGTGCTGGTGGGCACCAGTGACGGCGAGATCCTGGCCCTGGATGAGGAGACCGGGAAAGAGCGCTGGCGGGCGCGGGTCAGCAGTGAAGTGCTGTCGGTGCCCAAGGCCGCTCAGGAGGTGGTGGTGGTGACCACCATCGACGGCAAGCTGTTCGCCTTCAGCACCACCAATGGAAAACTGCTCTGGATCTACGATCGAACCGTGCCGGTCTTGAGCCTGCACGGCAGCGGTTCGCCGGTGATCAGCGGCTCCACCGTGGTGGCTGGTTTCGCCAGCGGCAAACTGGCCGCATTTGAGCTTGCTACCGGCAATCCCCTGTGGGAGTCCACCATCTCCATTCCCAGCGGCCGCTCCGAACTGGAGCGCATGGTGGACATCGATGGCGACCCGGTGGTGATGGACGGCATCGTCTATGTGGCCACCTTCCAGGGCGATCTGGCCGCGGTGATCGAGGTGGACGGCGAGGTGATGTGGCGCAAGTCCCTCTCTTCCTACGCCGGGCTGGGCGCCGACTGGCGGCAGCTCTATATCACCGACGCGGAGGACAACGTCTGGGCCATCGACCCCCGAAACGGCGGCTCGCTCTGGAAGCAGGACAAGATGAAGGGCAAGAAACTAACCGCCCCGGTGATCCTCGACAGCTATGTGATCGTCGGCGACGGCGAGGGCAATCTCTACTGGCTCTCCCCGGAAGACGGGCAGGTGCTCGGCAGCATGGAGGTGCTGGACGATCCCATCTCCACGCCGCCCATGGTGGTGGACGGCGTGGCCTATGTGCTGAGTGACGATGGTGATCTAGTCGCCATCAGCCATAGCAAATGACGCCGACTCTCGTCGCATAAAACAGTAATCGAGAATCTTTCATGCTTCCCGTGATCGCCCTGGTGGGGCGCCCCAATGTCGGCAAGTCCACCCTGTTTAACCGCCTCACCCGGAGCCGGGACGCCCTGGTGGCGGACCAGCCGGGCCTGACCCGCGACCGCCAGTACGGGGTGGGGAAGCTCGGCGACCGCCCCTATCTGGTGGTGGATACAGGCGGCCTCAGCGGCGAGGAAGAGGGGGTGGATGTCCTGATGGCGCAGCAGGTGGAGGCGGCCATCCAGGAGGCGGACCATGTCTTTTTCCTGCTCGACGCCAAGGCCGGCTGCAACAGCGCCGACGAGGCCATCGCCGAGCGCCTGCGGCGAACCGGCAAACCCATCACCGCCGTGGTGAACAAGAGCGAAAACCTGGACCGGGAACTGGCCAACGCCGAGTTCTACGCCCTCGGCCTGGGCGATCCGGTGGCCATCGCGGCGGTGCATGGCCATGGCGTCAAAGGTCTGATCAACGATGTCCTGGAAACCTTTCCCGAGTCCGATGCGGAGGCGGCGGAGGAGGAGAAGGGGGTCCATATCGCCGTGGTGGGGCGGCCCAATGTGGGCAAGTCCACCCTGGTGAACCGTATGCTGGGCGAGGAGCGGGTGGTGGCCTTCGACCAGCCGGGCACCACCCGCGACAGCGTGTTCATCCCCTTCAGCCGCGACGGCCATCCCTACACCCTGATCGACACCGCTGGCGTGCGGCGCCGGGCGCGGGTCAGGGAGGCGATCGAAAAATTCAGCGTCATCAAGACTCTGCAGGCCATTGAGCAGGCCAACGTGGTGCTGCTGGTGCTGGACGCGCAAAAGGAGATCGGCGAACAGGACGCCAGCCTGGCGGGCCACATCTTGGAAAGCGGCCGGGCGCTGGTGGTGGTGATTAACAAATGGGACGGACTGGAGCAGGACCAGCGGGAGTGGATCAAGAGGGAGCTGGAACGGCGTCTGCCGTTTCTCGATTTCGCGGAACAGCGTTTTATCTCCGCCCTCCACGGATCCGGCGTGGGCGACCTCTATCGGGCGGTGGACAAGGCCTACGCCAACGCCGTGCGCAAGATGGCCACCCCGGAGCTGACCCGCCTCCTGGAGATGGCGGTGCAGGAGCATCAGCCCCCCCTGGTGCACGGGCGTCGCATCAAGCTCCGCTACGCCCATCAGGGCGGACAGAACCCACCCATCATCGTGATCCACGGCAACCAGACCGACGCCGTGCCCGACTCCTATAAGCGCTATCTGGTCAACCGCTTCCGCAAGGCGCTGAAACTGGACGGCACCCCGCTGCGCCTGGAGTTCCGCTCTGGCGACAACCCCTACAAGGATCGCAAGAACAAGCTGTCCGACCGCCAGATCCGCAAGCGTCAGCGGTTGAAGAAGTTCACCCAGCGTAAGAAGTAGAGCCGACTTGAAGGATATGTAGTTTGGTTCTTTGTGTGATGCGGGGCTGGAGTAGATCGCTGTAGGAGCAGGTTTCCTCCGATCTCAATTCAGGGCAAGCAACAAAAAGGAAATTCTCCGCGTCTCCGCGGTTCAAAAAGATAAGAGCACGGGGTTCACGGTGGAGCCGGTCCCTTGCAGGTGCACCGATCAGGTCTCGATCTCCTGCACCAGCACCCAGGGCGCCACTACCACCGCCCAGAAAACCGGGCGGGCGGACTCCCAGCCTTTTGCATCTTCGGTGGAGGCGCGTTCCATCTGCCCGGATCGGGTGAGGACCTCAATGGCCTCCTTGTCGTCTTTTACCATCAGTGCGGCGGTATCCACCAGATCGAGATCCGGCGCCACCTTGATCACTACACCCCTGGCGAAGTGGCGTTGCAGTTCCGGCCACCCAAGCTTGCCGGTCTGGCTGTTCAGCAGGTCGCGTACGCTCGCTTCCGGTTCGGTCATGGCCTAAAAAACCCCAATATCCAGATAGGAGCGCGCCAGTTTGGAGAGGGCGATGACGTAGGCGGCGGTGCGGTAGTCCTCAATCTGTTCATTGCGGTTCCTGGTGTCGATGATCTCCTGCAGGGCGAGGCGCATGCTGTCGTCCAGTCCGGAACGCACCAGGTCGAACTCATCGGCGCCGCGCGCCAGTTGGGTCTGGATGTTGTCCGGAACTCGGTTGCCGGTCATGGCCTCCATGGCCTGCACAATCTGACTGCCACGGGTCTCATCGAAACGGCGCTCGATACGGCCGAATCGGATGTGGGTCAGGTTCCGGATCCATTCGAAGTAGGAGACGATCACACCGCCGGCGTTCATGTAGGCGTCCGGCAGGACGGTGATGCCGCGGCTGCGCAGGATGCGGTCGGCCTCGAAGGTGACGGGGCCGTTGGCCGCCTCAACCACTAGCTTGGCCTTTACTTCGCCCGCGTTCTTTTCGTGGATCACCCCTTCCAACGCGGCCGGGATGAGAATGTCGCACTCCATCTCCAGTCCTTTGGCGCCGTCCTCGTAGAAATCGGCCCCGGCGAATCCCTGCACCCCTTTGTGGTCCACCATGTGGAAATGGAGTTCCTCGATGTTGAGGCCGTTCTCGTTGACCACCATGCCGTCCCGTTCGATGACGGCGATGATCTTGGCGCCATCCTCCTGGGACAGGAACTTGGCGGCGTAATAGCCCACATTGCCAAGGCCCTGGATGACGATCCGTTTCCCTTCCAGCTCTCCCTCCAGTCCGGCGGCGCGGACCTCCTCCTTGTGGCGGAAAAACTCCTGCAGGGCGTATTGCACTCCGCGGCCAGTGGCCTCTTCGCGCCCGCGGATGCCGCCGTGGGCCACGGGTTTGCCGGTTACGCAGGCGACGTGATTGATGTCTTCGGGATAGAGGTGTTTATAGGTGTCGGCGATCCACGCCATCTCCCGCTGGCCGGTCCCCACATCGGGTGCGGGTACATTGCTTGAGGGACTGAGAAAGCCCTTTTCCGCCAACTCCCGGGCGAAGCGCCGGGTGATCAGTTGCAGCTCATCACGGGTATATTGGTTCGGGTCGATGCGGAGTCCACCCTTGGAGCCGCCGAAGGGCACATCCACAATGGCGCACTTGTAGGTCATGAGGGCGGCCAGCGCCTCCACCTCCATTTGGTCCACCACGGGCGCGTAGCGGATGCCGCCTTTTGATGGCAGGCGATGGATGCTGTGCACCGCCCGCCAACCAGTGAAAATCTCGATCCGGTCGCGGATCTTGACCGGGAAGGTGACCTGCAGCACCGAGGTGCAGGCCTTGATGGCATTGGCGATGCCATCTTCCAGGCCCATGGTGCAAAGGGCGCGGTCCACCATGTGATCGACGCTTTGACGGAACTGGAGGCCGGCTGGCTGTTTGGGCTTGGGCATACTTCCCCCTTTCTTGGTAGGGCCTGTTAACACTAATCCGATAGGCCCTGCTGGGGCTGTTTTTTCGTCCAGCAAGGCAGAATGAGCGATGTGTAGTCACTCTACATGAGCGAATGATAACGCCGCTGGGCGAAAAAACAGCCCTAGCCCTACGGGTAACGCCCCGAGAGGCGGAGGAGGGGTCCCACGCAGTGGGGATCCGACCCTCGGCGGGGCGTAAGCCGTGCGACTTCGAAGCGGGGCGTTTTGCCGACCACCGGCGGTCGCATCCCCCGCTGTGCGGGGGCCCCTGCTCCACGCCTCGCACGGCGCCTGAAAAAGCGCCACTCGTTGTTGCTCGTCGTTCATTTGGAATAACCAAACTTCTCTCCTCGCGCCTTGATTGGCGCTTTTTCAGACGCAACAGGGCCTATCGGATTAGTGTTAACAGGCCCTGGAGAAACAGGATAACTGTTTCACATAGTTCATGTCTCGGTTTGAAACGCATTTTGTATCCATTCGATTCGGTCTTTGTGATCTCCCTCAAGGGCCACCACATCGAAGCGGCAGCTTTTGTTGCCGCCCTGGGTAACCAGGTAGTGGGATGCGGCGGCGGCGATACGGCGCTGTTTGGTAATGGTGACACTCTCCGCGGCGGAACCAAAGAGGCTGCTTTTGCGGTATCGGACCTCGATAAACGCCAGTTGGTTCCCGTCCGCCATGATGAGGTCGATCTCGCCCCGCGGGCAGCGGTAGTTGCGGGTGATGAGCCGCAAGCCCCGTTGTTCCAGATAACGGAGCGCGGCCTGCTCCGCCTCATCGCCTATTTTGTTTGCCGGTCCCTTTGGCACGCTCTGGGGCTAGCGGCCGAAAATGGGAAAGGGCGATGAGGATGTAGAGGCGCCGCCGCCGGAGAAGGGGGCGGAGTAGGTGCTCTGCTGCTGCTCCATCCGCGGCACATAGCCGATCACCTTGGGTTTGCCCTTGCGCATCTCCGCCCACACCAGCTGGCGGTGAATGTGTTTGATGCGGTCCAGATAGAGTATCCCGGTCTTGCCGTCCAGGGTCTCCCGGCTGTCCGCCTCCAGGCGCGGGAGGTGGGGCAGGATACGGTAGGCGTCGATGCCCATGGCGAAAAGACGGCCGTAGGCGGTAAGGTGCTGCGGTAGCATCTTGGCCAGGGAGGAGTCCTGTTCACCGCTCACGATCAGCCAGGGGGCGTCGGGGAAACGGACGCCCTCCAGGTCCAGGTTGGCCACTGGATCGTCCACCCCTTTATAGGCGTGGGAGGTGGTGTAGACCGGCAGGTCCGCGGCGTGATGGAACTGCAGCTGCGGGCGCAGCTGGCGGGCCAGTTGCCACTTGGCCGCCAGAAAGATGAAGTTGGCGTCCTGGCGCCGGCGCGGTTCGAACTCCAGCTTGCTGCCCAGCAGCCGCTCCATGGCCTTGTGACGGGTCTTGCTGTCGCCGATGTTCAGCAGCTCCTGAATCGGCTTGGAGAAGTCATGTTCCGCCGGGTTGTAGTTCTGCTGTTCGAGGAGGGTCCCGCCCAACTGCTCCCAGCGGCGGGAGAAGGCCTCCACCACGCGCTCGCCCCAGTCGCCCTCGGGCGCCAGCACCAGGGCGCTGGTGTGGCCGTCCACCCAGGCCCGTTCCGCCACCTGGCGCGCCTCATCTTCCGGCGCCAGGGCGAACTGGTAGAAACCGCGGGAGGGGTAGGCGTCCGGCGCCGCCTGATTGAGCGCCAGCACCGGGGTGCTGAGGGCCCCGGCCCGCGCCAGCTGCGCCACCGACTCCTTGCTCAGGGGACCGATGACCAGTTCCGCCCCGGCGGAGATCGCCTGCTGATAGAGCGGCCAGATACTGTTGCTGTCTGAGCTGTCATAAAAACGCAGCTCCGGCCGGTTGCCGCCGCGCTGATTGTAATAGGCCGCCATCAGGCCGTGACGGATGGCCTCCGCCGGCCTGGCGTAGGGGCCGCTTTTCGGCAGCAGCACCGCCACGTGGCTCGGCGCGCGATACATGGTGTTGATACGCTGGAAATAGCCCTCCAGCAGTTCCGGCATGGCCGGGTGGCTGGAGAAGTTCTCGCGCCAGCTCTCCAGCCGTTGCTGCCCCTGTTGCGGATCGTCGGGATAGACCTTGATGATGCGGGTCAGCTCCATCCAGCCGCCGAAGATCCCGGGCGGGCTGGGCCTGAGCATACGCAGGGCGTTGTCGGTCATGGTGGAGAGGGTCTGGATGATCTCTTTCTGGTTATCCAGCCGCTCCTTGGGGTCCAGCAGCAGGAGATCGAGTTCCGCCTGGGCGCGTCCGCTCTCCAGCTGGTTGCCGCTCAGACGGTAGGCGCTCGCCCGCGCATGGTGGAAACGGCGCATCAGATCGGGTGCTACCTCCCCCTGGGGACGCTGGCTAAGGAAGCGCAGGGCCTCCTCCGGCTGATTCTGCTTGATGGCCACTTCCGCCAACAGCAGCCGTTTTTTGAAATCGAGACCGGGATGGCTGCTGGTGCCGATACGCGGCAAGAGATTGTAGGCCGCCTCCGCATTGTCGGCCTGCAGATAGTCCTCCGCCGCGCGCAGCAGGGCCTCCTGCTGTACTGGCGGTTTGGTCTGCATGGCCTGCTGCTCGAACAGGGCGGCCGCCTCGGCGTAGTTGCCCATCTTCTCCAGCGCAATGGCCTGGGCGAAGGCGGGGTTGTTCGCCAGGGCGGAGGGCGGTTCCGGACGCTGGTAACGGATAGTGGGTGCGGAAGGCACGCAGCCGGCCAAGAGCGACAGGGCGAGCAGGAACGGGATGAGACGATTCAATTGCATGATGCTAAAAAGATAGGCACTCTGGATATGAATTCCGCCAACGGTTTATTTTTTCGGCGGAGATCAAACAAGTATCTTTTTTGGGGTGGAGCGTGTCAATTACCAATGGGACCCTTTATGTGGTGGCTACGCCGATCGGCAACCTGGAGGATTTCCCGCCGCGGGCGGTAGAGACCCTGAAGGCGGTCCAGGTGATCGCCGCCGAGGACACCCGTCACAGCCAGCCCCTGCTGCGCCACTTCGGCATTCAAACCCATCTGATGGCCCTGCACGAACACAACGAACGGCAGGTGCTGGGCGGGATCGTGGAGCGGCTGCGGAAGGGTGAATCCGTGGCCCTGATCTCCGACGCCGGCACCCCGCTGGTGAGCGATCCCGGGTTTCCCCTGGTGCGGGAGTGCCACCGCGAGGGGATTGCCGTGGTCCCCATCCCCGGCCCCAGCGCCCTGGTGACGGCGCTCTCCGCCTCTGGCCTGCCCACGGACCGTTTTATCTTCGAGGGCTTTCCGCCCCGTACCCAGAAGGCCCGCCAGGAGCGGTTCGAGGCCCTGCGCCGGGAGCCGCGCACCCTGGTGTTCTACGAGTCCAGCCACCGGGTGAAGGAGTGTGTCCGGGACATGGCCGAGGTGTTCGGCCCGGATCGCCCCGCCGTGCTGGCGCGGGAGCTGACCAAACTGCATGAGACCATCCTGTCGGATACCCTGGGGGCTCTTTGTGATGTGCTGGAGGACGATCCCAACCAGAGCCGTGGCGAGTTCGTGCTGCTGGTGGCCGGGGAGGAGCAAACCCCGGACGAGGGCGTGGACCCGAATGCCGAGCGGGTGCTGCGAGTCCTGCTGGAGGAGTTGCCCGTGAAACAGGCGGCGGGGCTGGCGGCCAAAATCAGCGGCGAGAAAAAGAACCGGCTGTATCAGTTGGCGTTGGAGCTGAAAGAGGAGTCCTGAATCGCAAGATTTACCGTACCTGCTGCCAGCGGGAAGTTTATTGTAACCACAGGGGGCACAGAGGGGCACAGGGAAGTAATAAAAAACTGATACGAAGTTTTCCTCTGTGAATCCCTGTGTCCTCTGTGGTGAAAAAGATGTTCATTCAGTTCGCAGGGTGGGGTTCTACTCCACCATGAACACCAAACGGTATCGATCAGGTGGGGCAGGGCCCCACCCTACGGCCTACAAAAAGAGCCGTAGCCGCGCGGTTAAAAGAGGTATAGGGATAGCCACAGAGGAACACAGAGCCGGCTAGTGTCCTCTCAAAAAACCTCTGTGTACTCTGTGCCCTCTGTGGCAAAAGAACAAAAAGAAAAAACCTCCTTTCTACAAACTAGGCAAAGTTCCCCGCCACAAACTCCCAATTTACGATATTCCAGATCTCTTCCAGATACTTGGGCCGCGCGTTTCGGTAGTCGATGTAGTAGGCGTGTTCCCACACATCCACCGTCAGCAGCGGCGTCTTGCCATCGGTCATGGGGTTGGCGGCGTTGGAGGTGTTGACGATCTCCAGGCCGCCGTCACCGTTTTTCACCAGCCAGGTCCAGCCGGAGCCGAAGTTGGCCGCCGCAGAGGCGGCGAATTTCTGCTTGAATTCGTCGAAGGAGCCGAATGCCTTATCGATGGCTTCCGCCAGCGCGCCCGTGGGCGCACCGCCACCGTTCGGGCTCAGGCCGTTCCAGTAGAAGGTGTGGTTCCAGATCTGGGCCGCGTTGTTGAAGATGCCGCCCGATGCCCGTTGAATGATCTCCTCCAGCGAGGCATCCTTGAACTCGCCGTCGGCCACCAGGTTGTTGAGGTTGGTGACGTAGGTCTGATGGTGTTTGCCGTAGTGGTATTCGATGGTCTCTTTCGAGATAGTGGGTTCCAGCGCGTCCGGCGCATAGGGGAGTGGGGGAAGTTGATGGGCCATGGGTCTCTCCTTTACTTTGGCGTATAAATCTTATCAGTATGCTAGGAAAATAGGTGCCGATCGCCCGGAATACAAGTGATGATGTATGAATCCCGTTGAACTGAGCCTGTTCGCCAGCCGTATGGATGCGGTGTGCGAGGAGATGGGGACGGTGCTGCGCAACGCCGCCTTCTCGCCCAATATCCGTGACCGTCTCGACTTCTCCTGCGCCGTGTTCGACGCGGCGGGCGAGCTGTGCGCCCAGGCGGCCCACATCCCCGTGCATCTGGGCAGCATGGCCTTCGCCATGCGCGGCATCGTGGCCCGGATAACCTGGCGGCCGGGGGATATGGTGATCCTCAACGATCCCTTTCTCGGCGGCACCCATCTTCCCGACGTGACCCTGATCGCCCCGGTCTTCATGGGGGAACGGCTGTGCGGCTTCGTGGTCAACCGCGCCCATCACGCGGATATCGGCGCGGCCAGCCCCGGTTCCATGCCCATCTCCTCCCGTCTGGAGGAGGAGGGGCTGGTGATCGAACCCACCCATTTGCTGAAAGAGGGGGAACTGGTGGAGTCCCTGCTTCGGAAGATCATCGGGCAGGCGCGCAATCCCGAGGAGTCCCATGGCGATCTGGCGGCCCAGATCAGTGCCAATCGGATCGGGATGCAGCGCCTGGAGGCGCTCATCGGGCAGCATGGAGTGGAACCCTTTCAGTCCGCCCTGGATGTCCTGAACGAGTACGGCGAACGGCTGGCCCTGGCCGCGTTACGGGAGATCCCGGACGGCGAATACCGTTTTGAAGATGTGATGGATGACGACGGCCAGGGGAACCGCGACATCCTCATCCGGGCCGCCCTGAGCATTAAAGGGGGAGCCGTGCGGGTGGATTTCGCGGGCAGCACGGAGCAGGTGCCGGGTAATATCAACTGTCCCCTCTCGGTGGCGGCCGCCGCCGTCTATTACGTATTTCGTTGTCTGATGCCGGACCATACCCCCGCCTGCGCCGGGGTCTTCCGCTCCATCTCCATTGAGGCCCCGGAGGGGACCTTGCTCAACGCCCGTCACCCGGCGGCGGTGGCGGCGGGGAACGTGGAGACCAGCACCCGCATCGTGGATGTGGTGATGGGCACCCTGGCCCAGGCGCTGCCTGAGCGAATCCCCGCCGCCAGCCACGGCAGCATGAACAATATCGCCATGGGCAGCGACCACCCCGGGCAGGCGTGGGACTACTACGAGACCATCGGCGGCGGCATGGGTGGTGGCCGGGTAGGGGGCGGACTCTCCGGGGTGCAGACCCACATGACCAATACCCTCAACACCCCCATTGAGGTGCTGGAGTCCCGCTTTCCCTTGCGGGTTGTTTGCTACAGTCTGCGACGCGGCTCTGGTGGCGCAGGCTCGGGAAAGGGCGGCGATGGGCTAGTACGTGAGTTTCAGCTCCTCGCCCCCGCCCAGCTTTCGCTGCTCACCGAGCGGCGCGCCCACCCCCCCTGGGGCGCCTGCGGCGGTTCAGCGGGTGAGCCGGGCCGCAACCTGTTGAACGGTGAACCCCTGCCGCCGAAAGTGGCGCTGCATGTGAACGCGGGCGACCGCCTACGGATCGAGACCGCCGGGGGCGGCGGCTGGGGATAGCCACAGAGCTCACAGAGAACACAGAGCTGGAGTGGTTTCATTAAATCCTCTGTGCTCTCTGTGGCAAGAAGAAAAAAGGAGTCCCGTCCTAGATTACATCCGTGTCGTCGTGGCTGTAGGGCGGTGCGCAGCAGCAGAGGATCACCAGGGTTTCCTCGCCACGGTTCTCCAGCCTGTGAGGCGTGCCCGGCGGGATACAGACACTGTCTCCTGCCGCCACGGCAAAACATTCTTCGCCCAGTGTCATCCATCCCTCCCCCACAGTGATGTGGTAAATCTCTTCACTGCTGCGGTGCAGATGGAGCAGGGTGCTCGCGCCAGGCGGCACCCGCGCCTCCGCAAGGCTCTGATTGCGGTTGCCGTGCCGGTCCGGGTGCATGAGCTCACGGATCTCGGAGCCGTCGCGGGTGATGTAGGGTTCGATTTCTGAATATGTGGTTTTCATAGGGGTTCGGGCTATTTTACCGGCCGATTATGCGGGATTATACTGGTTCCCGTGGCCCCGTATGGAAATCAGATTATGGATGGAATCCCGGTTTTATCCGTCTCCCCTGAACGCAAGCATTCGCGGCATGAAATCTTTGTTTGTTTTATAGCGCGGTATGGATGTATGCAACGTAAGGTGATTTGAATAATGGATATGCTTGGCGCGGTTGTTGTCCCGATTGTGACGTCATCCGTCGTTGTTGGGATATTGGTTTTTGCTTTGCGCAAATACATTGCTGAGGCGATCTCCCTGGAATTTAAGAAGCGCGCGGATCAGGAGGCCGCGGATAGAGAGCGGGAGCGGCGGAGGGAAGACGCTTTTTTTGAGAAACGTTTTGGCATCTATCCCGAGATTAATGACATTACGTATCGGATAACAAAAACGCTTCAAACCAATCGTGATAACGAATTCGCTTATGAGTGGAATGGTGAATTCCCTTTTCTTGCGGCGCATTTAACAGAGCTTCTTTTTCGTTATCGATTTTTTCTTCCCGAGCCGTTGTTTGAGAAACTGCATGAATTAAAGAGGCTGGCGCAGGATGTCGTGCTGTTGGTGGATGCGCATACGCGCGAGTCAAATATGTTTGATGCGGAGGCCTTCTGCGAGGCCAGAAGGAAAATATTCGGTTACGCTGGCCAGGCGGATGTTCTATATGCCGATATCAGGCAACAGCTCGAAAATATCGGAATTGCCTGAATGGTGAAAAGGGACATCAAGATTGCCAATAAACTGGGTTTGCATGCCCGGGCTTCCGCTAAATGGGTCGAGGTAGCCTCCAGATTTGAGTCCACTAATTTAGTGGCCGAACGCAAGGGGTATCGTGCCAACGCCAAAAGTATTATGGGTATAATGTGCTTGGCCGCCTCGTATGGCTCGACACTAACCCTTTATGCGGATGGTCCCGAGGAGGAGGAGGCGATTGCCGCATTGGAAGAATTGGCCTTAGGGCGGTTTGGTGAGGAAGAATAAAATCGGTTCCAGAGTACCTTGCGGCCGGCAATGCTGTAGGCCTTTTCTATCCGTGGATTGCGGGAAGATCTATTTTTTCTCAATGTTCCTGGGCGGGAATGGTTGAATGCCAACCATCTTTAGCCATGCGCTTGTAGGGCTTGCCGGCGCAAGCGTGATCGGGAGCATAGAGGGTGCCCTGAAAGTGGCGGTTCTCTCGGTGCTGTGCGCCCTCGCCCCGGATGCCGATGTGATCGCCTTCAAGCTGGGCATTGCGTATGGTGACTTCTTTGGGCATCGCGGCTTCTTTCACTCCCTCTTTGCGGGTGCCTGTCTGGGGTTATTGGTGACGGCGGTTTTCTTTAGATCGCTGAAACTCTTTTCCCGGGAGTGGTGGACGTTATCGCTCTTTTTTTCCGTCATCACCTGTTCGCATGGAATCCTGGACGCCTTTACCAACGGTGGCCTGGGGATCGCGCTGCTGTCTCCTTTTGATGATACGCGCTACTTCTTCTGGATCACCCCGATTGAGGTGGTCGCCCTGAATCCCGCCAGGTTTTTTTCCGCCCACGGCCAGAAAGTGATGCTCAATGAAATGGCGTTGGTTTGGTTTCCCGTCATGACCTTGGCCCTTTCGGTTTGGCTGTGGCGCCGCAAAAGATACAGGGTGGTGCGCGAGAATGTACAAGACCTGCCCGAAATGTGACTACCAGCGCCAGGAAGAGGACGGCGGCTCTCCCGATATCTGTCCCGCCTGTGGGCTGGTGTTTTCCAAGTGGGAGAGGTATCAACCGCCGCAGGGTGATGACGATCCTGCTTCCCGGGTGGCGGATATGTCTCCCGCGGAAAGGGAACGCTTCGCGGACCGGCTGTTGCGGCGCGAGGCGGAGCGTAGTGCCGACCCGACGGTGCTATGGGGCCGGACGGCGGCTTTTGTGGTGCTTCTTTTCCTGGGGTTGCGCTTCATCCTCATGGATATGGAGAGCAACGCCATCGGCAATACGTTCATGCATAACGTTAACCTGGCCTTTCACGAGGCGGGCCATGTGCTGTTTCGTCCCTTCGGTGAGTTTATGACCATCCTCGGCGGATCGCTGATGCAGTTGATCATGCCGCTGGTGGTGGCGGGCGCCTTTCTGTTTAAACAGCACGACCGCTTCGGTGCATCGGTGGGGGTCTGGTGGTTCGGCCAGAGCATGATGGACCTGGCCCCCTACATCAACGACGCAAGGGCGATGGTGCTGCCGCTGGTGGGCGGCGGCACGGGCCGGGACCGGCCCGGCTTCCACGACTGGAACAACCTTCTTTCGGACCTGGGGCTGCTGTCCAGCGACCACGCCATCGCCCGCGCGGTGGATGCCCTGGGGGAGCTGACCCTTTTAGGCGCCCTGGCCTGGGGCGGTTACCTGCTGTACCGCCAGTTCCATCGCTATTCCTGAGGCACCTTGCTCAGGATCAGGGCCGCATTGACGCCGCCGAACCCGAAGCCGTTGCACAGGGCGTGATCTATCTGCTGGCTGCGCGCCTGGTTGGGCACGAAGTCGAGGTCCGCCATGGTCTCGTCCACGTTCTCCAGGTTCAGGGTGGGCGGCAGAAGGTCGTCGCGCACCGCCAGGGCGGAGAAGATGCTTTCGATCCCTCCCGCCGCGCCCAGCAGATGCCCGGTGGCGGATTTGGTGGATGAGACCGGGACGGAAGGCAGGGTATCCCCGAATACGTTGCGCAGGGAGGCGATCTCCGCCCGGTCGCCTACCGGGGTGGAGGTGGCGTGGGCGTTGATGTAGCCGATATCCCCGGGAGTCAGTCCCGCCATGGCGAGGGCGCTGCGGATGGCGGCGGCCGCGCCCGAGCCGTCTTCCGGGCCGGAGGTGATGTGGTAGGCGTCGGCGCTGGTGCCGTAGCCGCTGATCACCGCCAGCGGCTGCGCGCCGCGCGCCTGGGCGTGTTCCAGGGTCTCGATCACCATCAGCCCCGATCCCTCGCCCATGACAAAGCCGTCGCGGTCGCGGTCGAAAGGCCGGGACGCCTGCTCGGGCGCGTCGTTGCGGGTGGAGAGGGCCTTGAGGGCGTGGAAGCCGGCCAGGGCGAGCGGGTCCACGCAGCCCTCGGCGCCGCCCACCAGGGCGACCCTGGCCTCGCCGCTGCGGATCATGCGCATGCCGTCGCCGATGGCCTGGATGCCCGCCGCGCAGGCGGTGACCGGGCAGCCCAATGGACCCTTGAAGCCGTATTTAATGGAAAGATTCCCCGCCGCCAGATTGGCCAGGAAGGCGGGCACCGTAAAGGGGGAGATCCGCTTGTAGCCCCGATTGTCGAGGGTCTGCTGGGCCTGGGTGATGGTGGGGAAACCGCCGATCCCGGTGGCGATGATGGTCGCCGTGGCCTGCCGGTCCGCCTCGGACTCAGGGAACCAGTTCGCCTGCTCCAGCGCCTCCTGGGCCGCGGCCAGGGCGTAGAGGGTAAACAGATCGATCTTCTTGCGCTCTTTGGCGCTGATCACGCTGTCGGGATCGAAACCCGCCGCGGGGTCCTGCTCCCGGTCCGGCACCAGGCCGGCGATGGCGATGGGAAAATCGGGTATATCGAAGCGGTCGATCGGTCCGATTCCCGAACGGCCCGCGGTCAGGCGATTCCATACTTCCTTGCTGCCGCAGCCCAGCGGACTGACGATGCCCATCCCTGTGATGACAATCGGTGACATCATGGTTGTCTCCAGAGTATAAGGTATGGAGCAAACAGTACTTTCTACTAAAATATGATCAAGATAATATTCTGCTGCCTGTTTGTGGGAGCCATTGATGCCGTATCCAAAAGACCATAAATCCAAGACCAAGGACCGTATCCTCCAGTCCGCCACGGAGCTTTTCAGCCGCAACGGGTTTGAGAAGGTCTCCATCAGCCAGATCATGAAAGTGGCGCGCATGACCCACGGCGCCTTTTATGCCCATTTCGAATCCAAGGAGGCCCTGTTTAACGCCTCGTTCCTCGATACCCTGCGCAACAGCAAGGCGGCGCGGCTGGTAAAGGGGCCGTTTTCCATCAAGCAGTTGATGGCGCTGGT
>JBNKPL010000016.1:0-30880 GCA_050295355.1 Sedimenticolaceae bacterium | reverse complement strand
TACTTGTTAACTTTGCATTATTCGCGGGCTGTAACAAAGCTCTGCGTCTCGTTCCGTGCATTTGTCGTCAACGTGCTGCCGACGAAGATCTCCTGATAGTGCAGCACTTCGGGGTTGAGTTCTTCCCAGCGTTTCAGCGCAGAAATGCTCTTCGTTTTCTTCCATATAATCAGTTACCAGCCACTCGCGGGGAGGGGTTGATCGTGCCGCTAGTCAAAGCTCTGGGTCAGGATCACCAGTTTGTCTAGGCGGCTGCGTGCCTCGCCGCTGGCGATGGCTTCGTCCGCCCGCTCGATGCCGTCGGCCAGGCTTTCGGCGATGCCGGCGGCGTAGATGGCGGCGCCCGCGTTAAGCTGTACGATGTCGCGCGCCGGGCCGGGATGGTCCTCCAGCACCGAGCGGATGATGGCGAGGCTCTCCCTGGCGTCGGCCGCCTTGATCTCGGTGATGGGGGTGCGTTTGATGCCGAACTCTTCGGGCTGAATGCTGAAGCGCCGCACCTGGCCGTCCTTGAGTTCCGCGATCTCGGTTTTGTCGCCGATGGATATCTCATCTAGGCCGTCGCGGGCGTGCACCACCAGCACATGGCGGCTGCCGAGACGTTGCAGCACATGGGCCATGGGTTCGAGCAGTTCGGCGCTGAACACGCCCAGCACCTGGTTGGGAGCGCCGGCGGGATTGGTCAGGGGGCCGAGCACGTTGAAGATGGTGCGCGCGCCCATCTCCTTGCGCGGGCCCACGGCATAGCGCATGGCGCCGTGATGGGCGGGGGCGAACATGAAACCCACACCCACATCGGCGATGCACTCCGCCACCTGGTCCGGCGTGAGGTCCAGCCGTACCCCGGCCGCCTCCAGGACATCGGCGGAACCGGACTTGGAGGAGATGGAGCGGTTGCCGTGTTTGGCCACCTCGGCCCCGGCCGCCGCCGTGACGAAGGCGCTGGCGGTGGAGATGTTGAAGGTGCCTGAGGCGTCGCCGCCCGTACCGCAGGTGTCCACCAGAAAAGCGGAGGTGGCCTCCACCTTGGTGGCCAGCTCCCGCATCACCGAAGCGGCGGCGGCGATCTCGGTGACCGTCTCTCCCTTCATGCGCAGGCCGATGAGAAAGCCGCCGATCTGGGCGCCCGTGGCGCCGCCGGTCATGATGGTGCGCATCACCTCGGTCATCTCATCGGAACTCAGATCATGGCGGGCGAGTACCTGATTGATGGCTTGCTGCATGTTCATGTTCGGTTCCCCTTCAGCTGTTCTGGCCTCGATATTTTGAACCGCAGAGACGCGGAGGCGCAGAGGTATTTTAGTATGTTAGCCTGCGGCCGTTATTCGGCAAGGCGTCATGCGTGTATGCGGTTGATGCCGCGCAGCATGGCAAGTCAGCCCTAGTAATCTCTGCGCCTCTGCGGTTCAGAATTCATTTTCCTTCGATAAAGTTGCGCAGCAGATCATGGCCATGGTCGGTGAGGATCGATTCCGGATGGAACTGCACCCCCTGCACATCCAGTTCCCTGTGGCGCACGCCCATGATCTCGTCCATGGAGCCGTCCTCGTTCTGGGTCCAGGCGGTGATCTCCAGGCACTCTGGCAGGCTCTCCTTTTCGATCACCAGGGAGTGGTAGCGGGTGGCCTGGTAGGGATTGCTGAGGCCCGTGAATATCCCCGTGTCCGCATGGTAGACGGGCGAGGTCTTGCCGTGCATCACCTGCCGCGCATGGACGATACGGCCGCCGAAGGCCTGGCCGATGGACTGGTGTCCCAGGCAGACGCCGAGCAGCGGGATGCGCCCGGCGAAGGTCTTGATGGCCTCTACCGAGATGCCCGCCTCGTTGGGGGTGCAGGGACCGGGAGAGATGACGATGTGATCGGGATTGAGTTCCTCGATCTGCGCCACGCTGATCTCGTCGTTGCGGTATACGCGCACGTCTTCGCCCAGTTCACCCAGGTACTGCACCAGGTTGTAGGTGAAGGAGTCGTAGTTGTCGATCATTAAAAGCATTTTTCTATGCCTATTTGTTAGCAACAGAGATCACAGAGGGCACGGAGAAATAGCACAGAGATTGATTTATGCGGGCCCGGTTTCAGCAGGGTGTAATTACGATTCCAGCCGCTTGTTCTGCGTATCAATCCTCGGTGATCTCTGTGTGCTCTGTGGCAAAAAAATTAATCCTGCTGAGTGCGGTCCAGCCCCGCCTCGGCCATGGCCACGGCGCGGAAGATGGCCCGCCCCTTGTTCATGGTCTCTTTCCACTCCAGTTCGGGGACCGAGTCGGCTACGATGCCCGCGCCCGCCTGGATGTGCAGGGTCTGGTCCTGGATCACGGCGGTGCGGATGGCGATGGCGGTGTCCATGTTGCCGTTCCAGGAGAGGTAGCCCACGGCGCCCGAGTAGACGCCGCGCTTGACCGGCTCCAGCTCGTCGATGATCTCCATGGCGCGGATCTTGGGCGCGCCGCTGACGGTGCCCGCGGGGAAGGTGGCGCGCAGCACGTCGATGGCGCTCATCCCCTCGTTAAGTTGGCCGGTCACGTTGGAGACGATGTGCATGACGTGGGAGTAGCGCTCCACGATCATCTTGTCGGTGAGCTTGACCGTGCCCACCTGGGCCACCCGGCCCGTGTCGTTGCGGCCCAGGTCGATCAGCATCAGATGCTCCGCCAGCTCCTTGGGATCGGCCAGCAACTCTTCCTCCAGGGCGTGGTCCTCCGCCTCGGTGTGGCCGCGCCGGCGGGTGCCCGCGATGGGCCGCACCGTGACCTCGCCATCCTCCAGCCGCACCAGGATCTCGGGCGAGGAACCGACCACATGAAAATCACCCAGGTGGATGAAGTACATGTAGGGCGAGGGGTTGAGCCCGCGCAGGGCGCGGTAGAGATCCAGCGGCGGCGCATGGAACGGGATGGACAGGCGTTGCGACAGCACCACCTGCATGCAGTCGCCATCCAGGATGTACTGCTTGGTCCGCTCCACCGCCTGTTTGTAGCCGGTCTCGGTGAAGCCGGAGACGAAGTGGGACTCCTCCACGCTGCGCGGGTTGTCGTGCTTGCGGCGTGGGGCGGCTCCCTCCATCCTGGCGATCAGTTCGGCGATGCGCGCCTCGCCCTGTTCCAGGGTGCCGCCCTGGGTGGGGTCCACATAGACCACCAGATACATGGAGCCGCACAGGTTGTCGAACACCACCACTTCGTCGGAGACCATGAGCAGGATGTCGGGGCTGCCGATGGTGTCGGGGTTGGGGCATTGGGCCAGCTTGGGTTCGATATAGCGGATGGTGTCGTAGCCGAAGTAACCCACCAGGCCGCCGCTGAAGCGGGGCAGCCCGTCGATCTCCGCCGCCCGGTAGCGGGCCTGAAACTGTTCGATGAAGGCGAGCGGATCTTCCGCCGTCTGCTCTTCTACCACTGCGCCATCGGTTTCCACCTGGATCTCATGGCCGGTTACCCGCAGCAGGGTGCGGCAGGGCAGGCCGATGATGGAGTAACGGCCCCACTTCTCGCCGCCGTGGACCGATTCGAACAGATAGGAGTAAGGGCCGTCGGCCAGCTTGAGGTAGACGCTCAGGGGGGTGTCGAGATCCGCCAGGACCTCGCGCATGACGGGGATACGATTATGGCCCTCTGCTTTCAGGGCCGCGAACTGTTGGGGGGTCATGTTCCTCTCCACAAAAAGATTTCAGACAAAAGGGTAGCGGGAGCCGGGATCACCAGCGCCATCGCGTGCCTGTCTTCAGGGTCTTTTTGTGTTCCAGCAGGTACATGGTCAACTCGTTGCGTTTCGAAGGGGTAAAGATAATCGAAGCGCGTCCGCTTCTCAAGCGACGATCTATTCCAGTGCGAGAATGAATTCCCACTGCGCCTTGGTCACGGGCAGGATGGAGAGGCGGTTGCCGCGGCGCAGCAGCGGTAGGCCCTCCAGTTCGGTTTCGGCGTAGGCCTTCAACTCCTGCAGGGTGATGGTTCGTGCCAGGTGGCGCTGGTAGCGCACGTCCACCATAAACCAGCGGGGGTTATCCGGATCGCTCTTGGGATCGTGGTATTTGCTCTCGGGGTCGAAGGCGGTGGAGTCGGGATAGCCCTCGCGGGCGATCCGCATGATGCCCACGATGCCGGGCTCGTTACAGTTGGAGTGGTAGAAGAAGGCGAGGTCGCCCTTCTTCATGTCGTCGCGCATCATGTTCCGCGCCTGGTAGTTGCGCACGCCGTCCCACGGCTCCACCTTGACCCGTTTCAGGTCGTCGATGCTGAAGGCGTCGGGTTCCGATTTCAGCAGCCAGTAGTTCATGTCGTTGCCGTTGTCTTGCTCGTCACGTTATATCCAAGAATGATAGTTAACCGCGAAGCGCGCAAAGATCGCTAAGAGAGCAGATCGGTTTTCAATGAACTTTGCGGTCTTGGCGTTCTTTGCGGTTATTTTTAAATTGCCAGGATGGCCGAAGGCGTGGGACTTGGCAGGTTACTAGGAAACTTCCGCGAGCGCCGCCCGCATCTGTCCGATGATAGTGTTGTAGCGATTAGGATCGGACTCCTGTCCCTTGCCGAAGATGCCGGAACCCGCCACGAAGGTGTCGGCCCCCGCCGCGGCGATCTCGGCGATGTTGTCGGCCTTCACGCCGCCGTCGATCTCTAGGCGGATGTCGAGCCCCGCATCGTCGATCATCCTGCGCACCGCCCGGAGCTTGTCCAGGGCGGCGGGGATGAAGCTCTGGCCGCCGAAGCCGGGATTGACCGACATGATCAGCACCATGTCCACCTTGTCCAGCACATAATCCAGACAGGAGAGCGGCGTGGCGGGGTTGAGCACGAGTCCCGACTTGCAGCCGCAGTCGCGGATCAGCTGCAGCGAGCGGTCCACGTGGCGGCTCGCCTCCGGGTGGAAGGTGATGTAGCTGGCGCCCGCCTCGGCGAAGTCGGGAATGATGCGGTCCACGGGCTCCACCATCAGGTGCACGTCGATGGGGGCGGTCACTCCGTGCTTGCGCAGGGCCTCGCACACCAGCGGGCCGATGGTCAGGTTGGGGACGTAGTGGTTGTCCATGACGTCGAAGTGGACGATGTCGGCCCCGGCGGCCAGGACGTTGTCCACCTCCTCGCCCAGGCGCGCGAAGTCCGCGGAAAGGATGGAGGGGGCAAGCAGATAGTCGGCCATGGCGATCCCGTAAAGGCTGAGAAGAGTATGGGCGCAACTTTACCCCAACCCATCCCGTATTTCATCCGTTGCCGGGCGGCGGGATGGATGGCGGGTGTATTCCCTATTCCCTCTGTAGTTTCTTGATCTAAAGTAGTAGGTATATTGGACGCTAGTTTATTGCATTTCGCTCCGCGCGAAAGAAATAGAAACGGTGGCCAGGGAGCGCGGCCCTCAGGAAGTTGTCCTTAAATTACTGACCAGCCACGGGAACACCTTTTGTCCTTCTGCAGATACAAGCTCTCGTCACCAGGCCGTTCCGCGCTCCTTCGCCTTCTGGCGACCTGTTTTTTATCGGTTCCGCTCCTCGCCAATGCCGCCGCAAAACTGGAGCCGGTCACTCTGCAGCTGAAGTGGCGGCACGCCTTCCAGTTTGCAGGCTATTACGCGGCCAAGGAGAAGGGTTTCTATCGGGACGCGGGGCTGGAGGTGACCATCCAAGAGCATGAGGGTGAGCGTTCCCCCGCGGAGAAGCTGCTGGCGGGTGAGGTGGAATACGCGGTGACCGCCTCGGATATCGTTCTTCATCGGGCCCGGGGCCGGCCGATCCTGGCCCTGGCCGCCATTTTTCAGCACAGCCCCTATGCCTTTCTGGTGCGGGCCGATTCGGGCATCAGGCGAGTGGAGGAGTTGAAGGGGTTGCGGGTGATGATCGGACCGGGTGCCCAGGATGCGGCCCTGCGGGCCACCCTGCGCAATGCCGGTCTTGAGGCCGGTGATTTTATTGAGCAGCAGACCAGTTTTGATGTCGCCTCCCTGATCAACGGCGAGACCGATGCCTTCAACGCCTATGTGACGGATCAGGGGTTTACCCTTCGTAAAGCCGGAATTGAGCCGCGTTATCTGCTGCCGCAGCAGTACGGGGTGGATTTCTACGGCGATATCCTGGCGACTACGGAACAGGAGGCCAAAAAACATCCCGGCCGGCTGCGCAGATTCCGCGACGCCAGCCTCAAGGGGTGGAGTTATGCCCTCCAGCACCCCGATGAGTTGATTGATCTGATCCTGGAAAAATACAACGTTCAGGGGATGAGCCGCGCCCATCTGGAGTACGAGGCGCGCACCTCGCGGGAACTGATTCAACCGTTGCTGGTACAGATCGGCTACATGAATCCGGCACGCTGGCAGCACATCCGCGATACCTTTGAGGAGCTGGGGTTCATTCCGCCAGACAGTACGATTCAGGGGCTGGTTTTGGACGAGCCGGATGAAGCCTCGGATCTGGTTCGCTGGCTGGAGAAGTACTGGTGGCTGATGGTCATTGGAGTGGCGCTTGCGTTTGTGGCGTTTATGGCGTTGCTACTGTTGCAGATGAAAAGGTTGGTGCGGCGCCGCACGGCGCAATTGGCGGAAAGCGAGCAGCGCTATCGAACCATATTCAACGCCGCGCCGGAGGGGATCTGGCTCACCGACAAGAACAAGAAGACCCTGGAGGTCAATGAGCGGCTGTGCGCCATCATCGGTTACCACGCCGAGGAGATGCAGGGCCGGACCCCCATGGAGTTTGTGGACGAAGAGAACCGGCAGCTCTCCATCGAGCAGACGGCGAAGGCGCTGACCACCGAGCGGTACAGCTATGAAATTGCGCTGCGGCACAGGGACGGCCGCAACGTGCCCACGCTGTTCAGCTCGGTAACCCTGCGCGACAAGGATCAGCGCGCTTTGGGCTCCCTGGCGTTTGTGACCGATATCACCGAGCAGGCAAAGCTGCTGGAGCAGATCAAGACACAAAAGGACCATCTCTACCATCTGGCCCATCACGACACCCTGACCGACCTGCCCAACCGGGTGCTGTTTAATGACCGTCTGGAGCAGGCCATACTCAAGACCCACCGTTCCGGCGACCATGTGGCGGTGTTTTTCGTGGACCTGGATCGCTTCAAGGAGATCAATGACAGTCTGGGGCATGTGGTGGGTGATATGGTGCTGGAAGAGGTATCCGAGCGGTTCCGTCACTGCATACGGGAGGACGACACTATCGCCCGGCTAGGCGGCGATGAGTTCACCTTCATCATGGAGGCGCTGGGCGATCCGCAGAACGCCGCCGTGCTGGCGCGTAAGCTGATCCAGAGTCTGGAACAGCCGTTTCATATTGCCGGCCATCAGTTTTATATCACCGCCAGCGTGGGGATCAGCCTCTATCCGCAGGATGGGGCCAATGCACAGACCCTGTTGCGTAATGCCGATTCGGCCATGTACCGTTCCAAGGAGCTGGGCCGGAACACCTTCCATTTTTATACCGAGGACATGACGGAGAAGGCGTTGCAGCGCGTCTCCATGGAAGCGAGTATGCGCCGCGCCCTGGAACGGGAGGAGTTCGTCCTCTATTACCAGCCGCAGATCAATCTCGGCAGCGGCGCCATTATCGGCGTGGAGGCCCTGGTGCGTTGGCAACACCCGGATATGGGGCTGGTGCAGCCGGGGCTGTTCATTCCCCTGGCCGAGGACACGGGGCTGATCAATCCGCTGGGGGAGTGGATTCTGCGGACCGCGTGCGGGCAGATAAAGGCATGGCATGAACTGGATCTTCCCGTGGGGCGGGTGGCGGTTAATATCTCCGGGCGGCAACTGCAGAACCGAAACCTGGCGGGCTCCGTGCTGTCGGCCCTGGAGGAGACCGGTTGCCGTCCCGAGTGGCTGGAGCTGGAGATCACGGAGAGTTTTATTATGCAGCACCCCCAGGAGGCGGTGGCCATCCTGCGGGATATCCGCGGCACGGGCATTGATCTGGCGATTGATGATTTCGGCACAGGCCACTCGTCCCTCTCTTACCTTAAGCAACTGCCGGCCACCAAGCTGAAAATCGACCGCTCTTTTGTGCGGGACATTCCGGATGATCCGGAAGATATGGCCATCACGCGGGCGGTTATGGCGCTCGGCGCGAGTCTCAATCTGCATGTGGTGGCGGAAGGGGTGGAGACGGAGACGCAACACGCCTTTCTCTGTAACGAAGGGTGTGAGGCGGCGCAGGGTTTTCTCTTCAGCCGCCCCATTCCCGCGGACGAGATGACGGAGATGCTGGCGGAGCGGCAACTGCAGCAGCAACATGTTTCCTAATGTAAATGATTTGTCGCCCAGGAATTCAGTTATGTGGAAAGCGCTGATACTAATCTCGATACTGCTGGTTTCCCATGCCGCCCTGGCCTCGGACCAGATCCGGGAGCAGCGCTTTGCAGCGGAGGTGGAGAACCAGTTGCTGATCGGCAAGGGGGTGACCCTGAAGGCGGGGGAGATGGAGTTCTATGCCATCCACACGGAGGTGATGTCTCCCCTGTCGAAGGGAGCGGTGATATTGCTGCACGACCGCGAGGCCCACCCCAACTGGCCGGATGTGATCCGGCCCTTGCGGACCGGTCTCGCCGAGCGGGGCTGGGAAACCCTCTCCCTGCAGATGCCCCTGGCCGGGGTGGACAGCGACTGGCGCATGTATGAGCAGGTGATCCCCGAAGGGGGCCCCCGCATCGCCGCCGCGGTGGAGTTCCTGAAGCAGCGCAAGATCAAGAACATCGTGCTGCTCGGCCACTCCCTGGGCGGCCGTATGGCGGTGCACTATCTGGCGGACGCCAAACCGCCGAAAGAGGTCCGGGCGCTGGTGCTGATCGGCATGGCCCTGGAGCCGGAGGGGTCACCGATCTTGACCGGGGAGGCGCTGGCTAAAGTGGAACTGCCCGTGTTTGATCTCTATGGGAGCCGTGATCTCGACAGTGTGCTGCACAGCGCCAAACGCCGGGCGGCCGCCGGCCGCATGGCCAAGAATACCGCCTACCGGCAGGTGCGGATGACCGGCGCCGACCACTTCTTTCACCGTCTGGAACGGGCGCTGGTGAGCCGGGTTTATTCCTGGATCGGCAAGGCGGCGGACCCATCCAAAATCCCCGCGGAGCCGGAGGATGCGCAGCCGCCACCACGGCGCTAGCTTCTAATCCCCCAGTTCCGCCAGCAGCCGGTCGATCATCCCCAGCGCCTGCGCGCCATAACCGCCACCGAACAGGTTGAAGTGGTTCAGGATGTGGTAGAGGTTGTACAGGGTCCTGCGGGTCCGGTAGCCGGGGTCGAGGGGCCAGCTCTCCTCATAGGCGGCGTAGAAGCGATGGTCGAATCCGCCGAACAGCTCGGTCATGGCGATGTCCGCCTCACGGTCGCCGTAGTAGACCGCCGGGTCGAACACCACGGGACTGCCCCGGGTGTCATAAGCCAGGTTGCCGCCCCACAGGTCGCCGTGCAGCAGGGAGGGTCGTGGCGCGTGGTCCACCAATGCCGGAAACCGCTCCAACAGCTGCTCTCCCCGTTGCCGCAGCCTGTCCCCGCCTCCTTTTCGAAACGCCAGTTCGAGCTGAACGCCCAGCCGCCGGTCGCGCCAGAAATCGATCCAGTCGCCAGTGGGGGTGTTGGGCTGCGGGGTGGCGCCGATGTGGTTATCTCTCCGCCATCCGAAGCGGTCATTCGAGATACGATGCATGGCCGCCAGCCGGGCGCCCGCCTTGGCGCTGTCGCCACTGCGGCCCAGGTCCAAATGTTCCAGCACCAGATAGGCCTCTTTGCCCGCGATCCCGAAGCAGACGGGGCGGGGCGCCCGCAGGGTGGCGCTTTGCCCAATCTCCTCCAGGCCGGCCGCTTCGGCCTCGAACATCTCCAGCAACCTGGCATCATTCAATTTGACGAAGAAGCGGCGTTCGCCGTCGTCGAGCCGAACGGCGCGGTTGATGCAGCCGCCGCCCACGGCTGTGGCGCGGGCCGTTGCGAAGGGGGAGCCGGTGGCCTCAGAGATCGCAGTGGCGATGGAGTTCCAGTCGCTCATGCAGGGGGCTGCTGCGCGGGAAGTGGGAACGCAGAAACTCCATCTGGTCGGCCAGGACATTGCGGCCCTGCAGGTAGATGTACTCCGCGTGGGTAGGGGTGAAGGGAATGGCCAGCAGCTCCATCCCCGCCGCCTCCGGGGTGCGTCCCGCCTTGTAGGTGTTGCAGCGCACGCAGGCGGTGACTACGTTGTTCCAGTGATCGGGGCCGCCCTGGCTCAGGGGGCGCACATGGTCGCGGGAGAGGCGCTCCGCGGGAAACTCTTCCCCGCAGTAGAGGCAGAGATGGCCGTCGCGCTGGAATAGCGGCTGGTTGTCGAGTGGAGGTACGTAGCCGGCGCGCATCTTCTCCATCACGCGGCTGTTGCCGTGGGTGGCAATGATGGTGTTGATCTCTACCCGGCTGCGCCGACGGGTGTGGGTGTTGATGCCGCCACGGAGACGGAACAGCACTTGGCCGCAGCTGTATGCGATCTGGCCAAGGCAGTGGAGACGCACCGCATTCCGGTAATCAATCCAGCCCAGGGGCATGCCGGCGATGTCGGTGCGCAGGATCTGTTGCTGTAGATCTGCCACGGTTACGGGTCGCCTTTGACGGCAGGGGCGGATTCGCTCCTTTTTGCCGCTAGCGGTGATCATACACGGAACCGTACCACGCGCAAGCGGCGTGGTATTTCAATGCAAAATAAAGCAAGGGTTCTCTCCTGCGGGAACTGCGTTTATAGTCTGGGCTTGGCATTCGGCCGAATAAGGAGTGACTCGTGAAACTACGGACGCTATTGTTTGCCCCCCTCATCCTGCTGGCCGTGGGGTATGGCGCGGCAAAGGCCTTTGTCCACTACCGCGTCACCTCCGAGCTGGACAAGCTCATCGAAATGGCGATCCCCTATGCGGATATCAGCTACGGCGGGGTCAAGTCCGACCTCGGGGGGAAGCTTACCGTGGAGCGGATCGAGGTCACCCATCCCGCCACTGGATTCAACGTCAATATCAGCGCCCTCGAACTGCAGGGCGAAGATTACAGTTTCCTGGTGGAGCTGATGAGCGGTATGGATAAGGGCGAGCCGCCATCCAAGCTGTCGGCCCGGATCATCGGCGCCGAGTTTCCCGCCAGCGCCGATTTTTTCACCGATCAGGATGACGCTTCCGGTTCCAAAAAACCGAAGAAGGTCTGTACCCTTGGCGGTCTTATGCAGCATTCCGAAATCGAGCAGTTGGGCCACTCCACCATCATTGCCGACGCCGGCCTGGGGTACGAGTTCGACCGCAACAGCGGGACGCTGAAGGCGGAGTTTGATTATTCGGTTTCCGGGATTGAGTCCTTTTCCATGGATTTCCGTATGCGCGGCGTGGCGCTCCGGGCCATGGACATGATGGCCGCCCCGCCGGCGCTGGAAGACGTGAAAATAATGTATACCCTGGAGCAGGAGTATATGCAGGAGGCGGTGCAGCACTGCGCGGACAGCAATGGCCAGGAACGGCAGGCGTTCATCGATTCCCTGTTCGCCCGCAGCGATTACTATCACATGAAGAACCTGGGTTTTGTGCCGGGTCCGGGCCTGAAGGATGTGTTGCGGGAACTGGTGACCAAGGGCGGTTCTTTGCGCATCGACGCCATGCCGCCGCCAGACTTCACCATGGAAAAGTTCGCCATGTTTCGGCAGCAGGATCTGGTCAACCTGATGGACCTGGAGGTGAGCATCAACGACAAGCTGGTGACCGATCTCAGCTATTCCCTCAACGCCACAGGTGGCCCGGACGTGGAGGGCGGCGAAGGCCTGGCGGATCAGAAGCGGGTGCGCTGGACCTACCAGGAGGTGGACAAGGGCGAGCTGGGCAAATACCTGGGACGCCGCGTGAAACTCTATGTGAAGGGGAATGCCACCCCCAAGATGGGAGAGCTGGACGATGTGACGGCCCGTGAGATCAGCGTGGACCAGCGGGTGCATCGTGGCACCATCACCGCCCATGTGCCGATCGACCACCTGCAGCGGGCCGAGGTCTATCTGCCCAAGCCGTCCGAGAAAAAGGACCAGGAGTAGGTCCCGGCGCAGTCGCCATTTCGCGCGGCCGCCCCGTCGGCTGGCGCCTTGATCTGTTCACACGCCGTAATACGCCCCGTGGCGTCAAGGGGTTGACAGGAAGGTGAAAAATCGATCTCACGGCTCCGGTTATGCACAAAACGGCTTTAGAACCCGCCTGAAGTCTGGACCGGTTCCAAAACCGGGCCTGGCCCGCTCTAGATTAAATGTAATCTGTTGATTTTATTATATTTTACAGAAGTGGCTAAAAAATGGTCAATTTAACCCCGGCGCCCAAAAGGACTGGGGCGAAGCGGGATTATTCGCGGTAATCCACAGAGTTATCCACAGCTTCTGTGGAAAAAAATTTTCTTCCAACAGGGACAACAAGTTAGCGTTTTCAGGTGAATTGAGCTCTTAAGGAAGGGGCCTATCTAGGGCCTGTTAACACTAATTGGATTATCGTCGCTGGCGGCCATTTTTTCGTCCAGCAAGGCGGAAGGAGAGAAGTTTAGTGAATCTAAATGAACGAGTGACAACGCAGCTGGGCGGGAAAATGGCCCCAGCCCTTCGGGTTGCGGCTAAAAAAGCGCCACTCGGTGTGGCCTACAGGGATGTAGGTCAGGTGCGTAAGCAGGAAGCGGTAAGCTTTGCGCCTCGCTCATTTGGAACAACCAAACCTCGCTCAGCGCGCCTTGATTGGCGCTTTTTTAGCCACAACGCCGACAATCCAATTAGTGTTAACAGGCCCTAGAGTAGAGTTCAACCATGTCTACCCTCCTGCTTCGGGTCGCCGTGCCGGCCCCGCTCCACTCCGTTTTTGATTATCTGCCCCCGAAAGGGGTGGCCGCGGAGATGTTGCGCCCGGGCCAGCGGCTGATGGTTCCCTTCGGGCGCGGGGAGCGGTGTGGTCTGTTGCTGGAGCTGGTGAGCGAAAGCCAGGTGGCCCGCGGGCGGTTGAAGCACGCCCTGAAACTGCTGGACCGGGAGCCCCTGCTCGGGCCGGAGGAGTTGGCCCTGCTGCTGTGGGCGGCGGAATACTATCGGCATCCCGTGGGCGAGGTGGTGGCCGCCGCCCTGCCGTTGCGGCTGCGCCGGGGCAAGGCGCCCATGACCGAGGGACGGCCGGGCTGGAGGCTTACCCCCGAGGGGGCCGGGCAGCGGCCGGACGGATTGGCGCGTGCGCCCCGCCAGGCGGCGATTCTGCGGCTGTTGCAGGAGACAGCGGGGGAGGAGATGGCCCAGGAGGAGATCTACCGTCACTGCGGAGAGTGCCGCGCGGTGCTGCGGGGCTTGCAGCAGAAGGGGTGGCTGGAACAGAGCGAGATCCGCGCCGCCGGTTTTTCTTCCATCGCCCAGCCGCCACAGACACCACCTGACCTGAATCCGGATCAGCGGCAGGCGGTGGATGCCGTGCTGGCGGAAGAGGGTTTTCACCCCTGTCTGCTGGATGGCGTTACTGGCAGCGGTAAGACGGAGGTCTACCTGACCCTGGCGGAGCAGAGGGTCGCCGCCGGGCGGCAGGTGCTGGTGCTGGTGCCGGAGATCGGTCTCACCCCGCAACTGCTGGATCGTTTTCGGCGCCGTATGGCCGCCCCCGTGGTGATGCTGCACTCCGCGCTCTCCGACCTGGAGCGGGAGCGGGCCTGGCTCGCCTCCGCCCGGGGCGAGGCGGCGGTGGTGCTGGGGACCCGTTCCGCCATCTTTACCCCCGTTCCCCGGCTGGGACTGGTGGTGGTGGATGAGGAGCACGATCTCTCCTTCAAACAGCAGGAGGGGTTTCGCTATTCCGCGCGCGACCTCGCCCTGGTGCTGGGACAGCGCCGCGACTGCCCGGTGGTGCTGGGTTCCGCCACCCCTTCGCTGGAGAGTCTCAATAACGTGACCAACGGCCGCTACCGCCATCTGCGTCTGAGGGAGCGGGCGGGGAACGCCCGGCCGCCGAAGCTGGACCTGCTCGATATCCGTTCGGTACGTCTCGACGGCGGCATGTCCCCAGCACTGTTCCGCCTGGTGGAGGAGGCGTTGGCCGCTGGCAATCAGGTACTGCTGTTTCTCAATCGGCGCGGCTACGCGCCGCAGATCACCTGTTTCGAGTGCGGCTGGATCGCCGAATGCCGCCGCTGCGATGCGCGCATGACCCTGCACCTGGGAAACAACACCCTCTGGTGTCACCACTGCGGCTCCCAGCGGCGGCTCGATGAGCAGTGTCCCGAGTGCAAGAGCGGAGAGCTGCATCCTCTGGGGCAGGGCACCGAGCGGCTAGAAGAGGTGCTGGCGGGACGTTTCCCGAACGCCTCCATCGCCCGCATCGACCGCGACTCCACCCGGCGCAAGGGGAGCCTGGAGCGGCTGCTGAAAGAGATCCATGAAAAGCGCCACACCCTGCTGTTGGGGACCCAGATGCTGGCCAAGGGTCACCACTTTCCCGACGTGACCCTGGTGGGCATCCTGGATGTGGACCAGGGGCTGTTCGGCGCCGACTACCGGGCCGGGGAGCGCATGGCGCAACTGGTTACCCAGGTGGCGGGCCGGGCGGGCCGGGCGGAAAAACCGGGCCGGGTGGTGATCCAGACCCGCCACCCCGAACACCCGCTGCTGCAGACCCTGGTGCACAGTGGTTACGAATCCTTTGCCGGGGCGGCGCTGGCGGAGCGGCAGGCCGCCGGTCTGCCGCCCTTCAGTTTCCAGGCGCTGCTGCGCGCCGAGGCATCAAAGGAGGGGGTAGCTACCCGGTTTCTGGATCAGGCCGCGAATTTGGCGGCGGATATGAAACAGGCGGGGGTGGAACTGTGGGGGCCGGTTCCGGCGCCCATGGAGCGGCGGGCGGGCCGCTATCGCGCCCATCTGCTGGTGCAGGCGCCGCATCGGGCCGCGCTGCAGCAGTTATTGGGTTGGTGGTTGCCGAAGGTGCGGGGACTGAAAGCGGCGCGGCAGGTGCGGTGGTCGGTGGATGTGGATCCGCAGGAGATGTTCTGACCGCATTCGTTGGGAGGGACCCTGTCCCACCATTTGCCTTGGTCCATATTGGTAACCAGTTTCGCAACCTGTCGAGATTGGCTTTCTATTCTTCCTTTCGCGCAGAGGTTGCGAGTAACTTTCTTTTGGCCGCCCAAAAGAAAGTCACCAAAGAAAAACCGCCCGGCGACTTGCCCTACGGGTTCCCTGCGCGCCTCACGATTTCCGGGGCTCCATCGACGGGCGATCCCTCGCCCGCGATGGAGGCGCCGCTTCCTTGCGGCGCCCCTTCGGGCCTGATCCGTAAATCGCTGCGGTGCTCGGCTGCGTCGAACGGGATTAGGGTGCCCATTTTTTAGTCATACAAGCAAAAAACTCCACGCCTCTGCGTCTCAGCGGTTCAAACCTGATTCGCAGAGTGAAATGCCACACATGGCCCACGGACCCTGGCTCATGTATCATCCTACGCTGCTTCATTACTGTTTTTGAAAGACCATGAAACACCAGATTCAGCAGCTTTTTTCCCAGGCCCTTGAGCGCCTTGCCACGGAAGGGGTGATCCCGGCGGACGCCGTTCCGCAACCCATTATCGAACGTGCGCGGGACACCAAGTTCGGCGATTTCGCCTGTAATGTGGCCATGGTGCTGGCCAAGATTGCCAAGATTAAGCCGCGGGATCTGGCGGAGAAGGTGGTGGCCGCGTTGCCGCAATCGGATCTGCTGGAGAAGGTGGAGATCGCCGGGCCCGGCTTTATCAATCTCTATCTGGCCGCGGATGCCTACCATGGCCTGGTGCCGCAGGTCCTGGAGCAGGGCCACGATTTCGGCCGTAGCGATCTGGGCGCGGGCAAGCGGGTGCAGGTGGAGTTTGTGTCCGCCAATCCCACGGGTCCGCTGCATGTGGGCCATGGCCGCGGCGCCGCCTATGGCGCGGTGGTGGCCGACCTGCTGGCGGCGGTGGGCTTCAATGTGCACCGTGAGTACTACGTTAACGACGCGGGCCGGCAGATGGATATCCTGGCCGCCAGCGTCTGGCTGCGTTACCTGGAGCTGTGCGACGAGGCGCTGACCTTTCCCGCCAACGGCTACAAGGGCGACTACGTGTGGGACATCGCCGCCACTCTGCATCGGGAGCACGGCGACGCCTACCAGCACTCCGCCGAGGAGGTGTTCGAAGGCCTCCCCGCGGACGAGCCCGCGGGGGGCGACAAGGAGGCCCATATCGACGGCCTGATCGAACGGGCGCGCCAGCTGCTCGGCGATAACCGCTACCGCTTTGTGTTCGAACTGGGGCTGAACACCATCCTGGATGACATCCGCGACGATCTGGCGCTGTTCGGCGTCACCTACGACGAGTGGTACTCCGAACGCAGCCTCACCGAGAGCGGTGCCGTGAACAAGGCGCTGGAGCGGCTGCGCAAGTCGGGTCATGTCTATGAAAAAGAGGGGGCGCTGTGGTTTCGCTCCACGGCGTTCGGCGACGAGAAGGACCGGGTGGTGGTGCGCGACAACGGCCAGACCACCTACTTCGCCTCCGATATCGCCTACCACATGGACAAGCTGGAGCGCGGCTTTGAGCGGGTGATCGATATCTGGGGCGCCGACCACCACGGCTATGTGCCGCGGGTGAAGGCGGCCATGGAGGCGGTGGGGGACGATCCCTCCAGGCTGGACGTGCTGCTGGTGCAGTTCGCCATCCTCTACCGCGGCGGCGAGAAGGTGCAGATGTCCACCCGTTCCGGCGAGTTCGTCACCCTGCGCGAATTGCGCAAGGAGGTGGGGGCGGACGCGGCGCGTTTCTTCTATGTCATGCGCAAATGCGAGCAGCATCTCGATTTCGATCTGGATCTGGCTAAGTCCCAGTCCAGCGACAACCCGGTCTACTATGTGCAGTACGCCCACGCGCGGGTGTGCAGCGTACTGGCCCAGGCGGGGGAGAAGGGGATGAATGTGGAGCCGACGGCGGGTGATGCCAATCTGGATCGGCTCACGGAAAGCCACGAGATCGCGCTGTTGAAGACCCTCTCCCGTTATCCCGAGGTGATCGAGGCGGCGGCCCTGAACGAAGAGCCCCACCAGCTCTGTCACTATGTGCGCGAGCTGGCCAATGACTTCCATACCTACTACAACGCCCACCCGTTCCTGGTGGAGGATGACAACCTGCGGGACGCCCGTATCAAGCTGATCCTGGCGGTGCGCCAGGTGCTGCGTAACGGCCTGAACCTGTTGGGGGTCTCCGCGCCGGAGAAGATGTAATGCCAAGGGACTATAAGCCCCGGCCCAAGGCGCAGAAAAAGCGCAAGGAACCGGCCTCCAACTGGGTCTGGCTTATCTCCGGCATGCTTGCCGGCGGACTCCTTGTGGGGCTGGCCTGGTTACTGATCGGGACCCCGCAGGGATCGAAACTCACCATCCCCAATCCGCTGGCGGCCATGCGGCAATCAAAGCCGGCCGAGGAAACAAAAACCCAGGCGCCCGCCGAGGAAGAGAAGAAACCCGAGGTGCCCAAGCCGCGGTTTGATTTTTACACCATCCTCCCGGAGATGGAGGTGGTGGTCTCCGAGCCGGATGAAGAGGCGGCCGTACCTGAGGCGCCGGCCGTGGCGGATACCGCCGCGGCGGCGTCCGCTTCGGCCCCGGTGCAGTCCGGCGGACTCTATATGCTGCAGATGGGATCGTTCCGCGCCTATGGCGATGCCGAGCGGTTGAAGGCGAAGCTGGCGCTGCTGGGGGTGGTGTCGGAGATCCAGGTGGTGGATGTGACAGGAGGCGGGACCTATCATCGGGTGCGGAGCGGCCCCATGACCGGCGCCGAGGCCAACCGGATGCGCGCCCGGCTGCAAAAAGAGTCCATCAACTGCCTGGTGATGAAACTTAAGAAATAGCGCGTTTTAACAGCGTGGGTTTAGCGCCATCTCATTGTCCGATGTTGTAATGGCTGTTCAGGTAATCCAGCAGGATTTTACGCTCGGATTCAGACAGCGAGACTACATGGCGAAGTCCCATATAGGTGTCCATGAGTCCCAGGCTGGGGCGCCAATCGCTTTTGCGGGCGAGCAGTATGCGTTTTGCGTCGTGACAGACGAGGCAGCGTTTGCGCAGTAGTTGGGCGCCTTCGCTGCCTTCCTCCGCCAGCCGCCCAGAGGCCAGGGCCGCAGCTCGTTGTGCGTCCATCTCTTTCTTGCGGCGGATGATGGTTCCAAAGCGTAGATAGCAGACCTCGCCATCTTCCACCCGCTGTACCTGCTTTCTGTAATCCACGTTGACCAACTGTTCTGTGAATACCCCATCAGGTGTTAAACGGTTGATGTTGTAGTTATAGGTTTCGGAAAAAATAATCCCGCCGTGGGGGCTTGCCGCCATAGCAAAAGGGCCGCCCGTATCGCCAGGCAATGGATATTCTTGTTTTTTTCCCGACGGGTCCATGCGGCCGATGATATTGCGGATGTTGTCAATGAACCAGAGTGTTCCATCGGTTCCCAGCTCCATGTCCTGAATAAACGATTCTTTGGGAAGCTTGTGATGTGTTATTGCTCCATCGGGAGTCAATTGTTCAATGGTGCCGCGGCAGCGGTCGGAAAACCAGAGACGGTCGTTGTTGTCAGCAACGAGATTTATAGGACAACTGCCGGTCCGCCGAAAGATCTCTCGCTGTCGACCATTTTTCGACAGGTGAATCAGGCGGCCATTGGCCTGCTGCAATTGGCCGTCATCTGCGGCGGGTTCCAGGATGGTCAGCCAGACGCCGCCATCGCTGGCGGGAGCTATGGAAGAGGGCCAGCCTTTTTTTATGAAGTAGTGGTGAAGCTGGCCGTCGGCGGTCAGGCGTCCCACCTGCGCCGATTGGGCGCCTTCCAGAAACCAGATGCCATCTTCCGCATCCGCCCAGATACGCCAGGGATGAGCGTGTCCGTTGGATAGAGGGTATTCGAAAATGTTTCCGTCAGGGGCGAGGCGGCCGAGTTTTCCTCCGTACATCTCGGCGAACCAGAGATTGCCCTGAGAATCCAGAGTAAGGTCCGCGGGTTCGGCGGCTGGGGTGGGAAGTGGATAGGCGGTTACAGTGCCATCGGGAGCAAGCCTGGAAACCGCGTTGTTGTCGCCCTCAGTGAACCAGATTCCACCCTCTGCATCTTCCAGGAAGGCGTAGGAGCCGAAGGGCCGGCAGGCGTTCGCGCCAAACGGCATGAGCGCTAGACAGCAGAGCAGTATCCATCCCGCGGTATTTCTATTCATGTTGGTTCTCCGCATCTAGTAATACAATTCAAAACGCACGCTGACAAGTGCGGGAGTGAGTTGTTCAGAAGTCCCATGCCAGCTCGGCTCGCAGCACCCGCCCTTCATCCCGCCAGAAAAAACCGCTTTGATAGCGTTTGTCGAAAAGATTGTCTCCAGCAAGGGTAAGCTCCAGTTTTCCGAATCGTCCTGCCAAATGGGCGTCCAGGGTGGCGTATGCTTCCTTGCGCCAGTGGTAACCCAGCGCGTCAGTCCTGGTGTTGGCCTCATCGGTCCAACTGCTCCCCACGTAACGGGCCAGGAGACGCCCTGTCCAGTGGTTGCCGCTGCTCCAGTCAAGCCCCAGATTAAGTTTATGGCGTGGCATGTCTGGCAGTTCGTTGCCTATGTATTCGGGGTGTGCACTGTCGGCGGTAATGCGAGTGCGGTTGTAGGTGTGGTTAAGCGTCACCGTCCAATGGGAGCCGAAGTCTTGGCGCACCTCCAGCTCCAGGCCTTTGGATTCCGTTTCCCCGAGATTTTGGTATTGCCGCACCACGGGGGTTCCATAGTCGATTATTAGGGTGCCGATCTTGTTGCGCCAGCGGGTATGAAATGCGGTAAGCGTCAGCGCGGTAGTACTGCTTGGCGTGTAGGACAGGGTGGCGTCCAGCGTTAGTGAGCGCTGGGGTTGCAGTTGTGGATTGGATATGAACCAACTCGCGGCGTTGCGTTCTGTGTAGTAAAGCTGTCCTGGCGTGGGAGGCAGAAAACCAGTGCCGACCGAGGCACCCAAGCGGGTATTGGACAAGAGTTCCCAGTGAGCGGCGGCCTTGCCATTCATCGCGTCCAATACGACCGCGCCGCCTTCAAACCATGAAGGGTTGGATGCGGCGTTGTAGACTTCGATTCCATGGTAGCGGTAGCGGTCATAGCGTAAATCAAGTTGCAACTGAAGCGTTTCCGATAGCGAGGTTTCCCATCCGCCCGCAAAGGCGAGATTGTCTGTGATGGAGCGCAACAGGAACAGTTCGTCGCCATCTGGTTCGTCGTAAATGTGATCCGAGCTTTGCTCCCGGCCCATGGAGAGCAGGCTGGTAATACGTCCCTGAGGGAGTAAATATTCGACGCCAATCTCTCCCTCCCTGGTTTCCACGTCGGTAAAGAAGCGAAGGGCAGGATCCAGGGCCGCGCCGCTGATGCCAGTGCCAGCATCCTTTAACGCTTCGTCACTGTAGTCGCTCCAGCCAAGACGTCCGTTGAGACGCAGGCCCTGGGTTGGTTCCCAAAGACCGCTTGTTCGCAAGGAGGTTTCCTGGTCATTCCACCACCAGTTTGGCCGTCCGAGATTGGTGAGATTTTTTCGGTGTTTTAGATTGAGGTTCAGCAGGGTTCCCGTGTCACGCCAGCCGAGGGAGGTATCGATCAGGTTTTTTTCATAACGTTCATCCTCGATGGTTATGTTGTAGGCGTAAGGGGATTCGGTGACTCGGCGGAAGCCGTCTATCAGCTGATGTTCCGCCAGGCCGCTGAAGGTTAATGCCCCGTTTGTTTGGCTGCCGCTGAGGCGTGCGAAGCGGCTGCCCGATGAGGTGATGCCGATTGTGGCGGTACTGCGTTCGGTGGTTTCTCCCTGACGGGTCGTGATCTGTATCGCGCCGCCCATGGCGTTGGCGCCAAAACGGGCGGAGGCGGCTCCACGCTGAATCTCAATGCGTATCACCTGTTCGGGGCGAACCTGGCTTATCTCTTCCACTCCGACCGTAAATCCGTCCAGTATGAATACTACGCCGCGTACTCCGCGCATGGTGACGCTGCTGCCAGTGACATCCAGGCCGACGCGTGAACGTAATAGTGAAATGAGATTCGTTGGCTTTTCGCGGGCGATATCCTCGTTGGTGATTATTGTTACCGATCCGTTTTCCTGCGCCCATAGGGTTTCAGTACCGATTGCCAGCCAAAACAGCAGGCCGAAAGTTGTGCCGATAATGGCGAGTGGCAGAGCGGTTGCTGATGTATTTACCACAGATAATCTCTAAGCCTCCGACGGAAGCTCCAGGCCGCCAATGGCGTCAGGATGGCTAACGCCACGGTTAGGCCCAGCAGTATTCCGCCCAGCGGCAGATGAGGCTGAGTGGGGTCGTAGGCTTCGCGTAGGCCTTCGGCGATATAGGTGGTGGGCAGTAGCAGGGCCAACTGACTGAATGGAGGTTCCAGCATCGCATGGGAATAGAAGGTACAGCCGAAAAAGGTCATAGGCATGAGCAGGAAGGAGAACAGCTCCTGACCGCGATCGGGTGTTGCGGGGAGCAGGAGCACGACCAGACTGAGCAGTGAGAAGAAAGCGGAGCCCGCCACCGTCAGGATCAGTGGCAACAGAAGTTCCCCGGGGCGCACGCCCAGAATGATCCATAGCAACAGGGCGACGATCATGGCGCTGAGGGTGCCATAGACCACCCCGCTCGCTACCTTGGCCGCGAGTAGTTGATGCAAAGAGATGGGAGACAGTAGCCACCCTTCCAGGGTGCGAAAGTAGTAGCCTGATATCAAAGAGCCGCCCACCGCTCCGAAAGGTGCGGTCATGATCATAATGGCGACGATCCCTGGCCCCATCACAGTGGCGTAGTCAGTGCCTCGCCCTGCGAGCATTCCGCCCACCACATAGCCGAAGACATACAGGTAAACCGTTGGTTGTATCACCAGCCGCGTCAGGGTCATGCGCAGTGAACCAAGATCGGCCAGCAGATGGCGATGAAGCAGAGCCAGGGTGAAGTGCACGGTCAGGCCCCTATCGCGCGGTGAAAGGCGGCTTCCATAATCCGACGAGGTTGCGCCGCAGGACTGCAGAGGTGTTCAATGCGTTGCAGGCGGCCGCTGTGCAGTATCCCGGCCCGGTCGCATAACTGTTCCACTTCATCCAGGTCATGGCTGGAGAGAAATACCGTGCCGCCCTGGTTGCGGAATGACATAATGGCTTCCCATACCCTGCGCCGCACAGCTGGGTCGAGGCCGCTGGTGGGTTCGTCCAGTACCAGCAATTGCGGTTCAGTGAGGAACGCTTTGGCCAGCATCACCTTGCGTTTGGTACCGCCGGAAAGCTGCATGATGCGGGCCTTCTGTTTTGGGTGAAGCGCCAATGTTTCCAGCCAGTGGGTGACGCGCGGGGCATAGGTTCTTCGCGGCAGCCCCGCGTAGCGGCAGTGAAATTCCAGGTTTTGACGGACCGTCAGTTCGTTGTCCAGATTATTTTCCTGGGGTACTACGCCCAGAAGCCGTTTCAATTCCACGCCTTCCTTCTGAGGATCGCGTCCCAGCACCCGCACATGCCCTGTGCTCGGACGCAACAGTGTGGTGATGATTTTGATAAGGGTGCTTTTGCCAGCGCCGTTAACGCCCAGCAACCCAAAGATTTCGCCGTCGGTTACATTCAGGCTTACTTCAGACAGCGCCCTGACTCCACCCGGGTAGTCGCGTGCCACGTTTTCCAGCTCGATGGCAATCATGTTTCGGTCTCCAGTAATTGCCGCAAAGCAGCGGGAGGTTCGCCAGAGGGTGAGATTTGGTCCAGAAGCCGTTGTAACCTGTTCACGGTTTCACGTTTAAAGTGGCAGAAGTTTGCGCCTGGAGAGGTGGCGTCTGCTGTGGATTTTGTTGTCACCGCAGGACATTCGCCGCCGCAAATAGCGTTTACTGCGCAATCACGGCAGACGGGGCGGGCGGTTGTTGTATTGGCCGCAAGCCGCTGTCGTACCTGTGCGAAGGCCGGGCCTGGGAACTCGGTGTCATGAACATTACCCATGGCGTATTCGGGGCGGCCAACGAAGTGGTCACAGGGGTAGAGTGTCCCATTCGCGGCCACCGCCAGCATGTGTTCTCCAGCCATGCAAGGACGGTTGCGCACGACGCCATGCAGCCTGTTCTTCAAAAGCGGATAAATTGTTTCTCCGCCGAGGGGGACATCACCTTGCATGGCCAGGTGCAGCGCTTTCCGATGAATGATCTCGAAGCCGCTGATCAGATCGGCTAACGCCGCTTCGGTCCAGATGGTATTTTCGAAATTGGGCACCATGCGCAGTGAGACGGCTCCCAGTTGCGAAAGGTGTTGAGCGCTGGCGGCCAGGAAAGGGACGTTTTCAGGGGTTATGGTGGCGCGCAAGCTAAAAGGCACGCCAGCCGCCCGCAGGCGCGCCAGTCCGATCCTGACCCGTGCGTAAACACTCTCTTTCCCCAGACGGAAGCGCCGGGCGTCGTCGGTTACTGCCGCATTACCATCCAGGCTCACGGCCAGGGAGTCCACATAGCGGCGTGTGAACTCCAAAGCTTTGCCTTCCAGTAGGGTGCCATTGGTGGTCAGGGCAAAACGAATTTCGATTCCCGCCTGATCGCCAAGGCGGGGCGCCAGGGCCGCCGTTTTTTGCAGGAGCGGCAGGTTCAGCAAAGGTTCGCCCCCGAAAAAGGAGAGGGTGAGGCGCGGCCCCGCGGCCATCGGCAGTAGTCGTTCCAGGGCGCGGGTTACGGTGGCGGCGGTCATATTTTGCGGCTGCATGCCATAACCCCCTCCGTCGGCGTAACAGTAGCGGCAGCGCAGATTGCAGCTTTGCGCCACCAGCAGGACGATGTTGGTGAGGCTATTCATTCTGTGGTGCTTTGTTGTTGATGAGGGCCTGGAGGCGAGTCCTTCTTGTTGGGTCCCGCAGGATTTCTCCCAGCTCCGCCAATATCCTCTCGAGCCGCATGCGTTCCAGTTGGCAATGGCGCGGATCGGGTTGGCGCGGTTCGCCGTGGAGAAAATAGCCATGCGCATAGCACCCTCCGCCGCACAGATAGCGGGCGAAGCAGCTGCGGCAGGGTTCCGCGGCATCCACTCCGAACGCGGCAAATTGTTCGGTTATCCGCAGGTAATCTGCACTGGGTTCTGGTTCGTTTACATGCCCCATACGAAACGCCTTTTCCCCCGCAAGGCCATGGCAGGCATAGAGCGCTCCGTCGGCGGTCACGGCCAGATCGCGTCCTGCATGGCAATGGCGGTGCGTCCGTTGCCTGCGTAGGATGCGCGCCATCTGATTCAGGGCGCCGCCATGCGTGTCTGGTTTTTCCAGGGCCTGGCTTGGGTCGTAGTGAGCCGCCAGATAGGCTTCCAGGTATTCGGTGTAGGTTTGATCATCGATATGTGCTGGGTGATTTGGAGAGGTGAATACAGGTGTTATTCCCACCGCATCCGCTCCAAGCCCATGGAGATAGTTGGCGGTATGGGTGTACTGGGATGCGCCATCGCAGGTCAGGGTGCCTTTAATGGTGACGCGTGGTCCTGGCAGTGCGCGAATGGCGTCCAGGGCGGCCAGTGCGCGGCCGTGACTGCCATTACCCGAACGGTCGCGGCGGTGGTGGTCGTGTATCGCCGCGGGGCCGTCAAGGCTGATGGTGACCGTGCTGAAGCGGTGCAGTAGTTTCAATGCCTCGGTATCCACCAGGGTCCCGTTGGTGGTGATGTGGAAGGATATTTCAAAGCCACGCTCCGCGGCGAGCTGTTCGCCGAATTTCACGGTTTGTTCCAGCGTGGAGCGATTGAGGAGCGGCTCACCTCCATAGAAACTTACCGCGTAGGTTTCACCGCGTTTGGTGAAGAAGCGGTGTAAGGCCAATTTGGCCACATCCAGAGGCATACGTTGTGGCGCCCCAGCGGTGCGGCCGCCTTTGTTGTAGCAATAACTGCAGGACAGATTGCAATCATGGGCCAGATAAAGGCACAGGCTGGTGGGTGCTGATGGCGAGGCTGGCGCTGGTCCAGCTCGGTCATGCAGTTGTGCTTCGGCCGCCAGCAGGGCTTCCCCATTCGGTCCAAGATCTGATGCCTCCAGTGGAGATGTCAGTCCGGGCGGGATGGCATAAAGGGAAAGAGTGGTGGGAAAAAACAGAAAGTCCCGCTCTTTTCCTTTAATGATGTGCGCCTGTTCGAGCATCGTTTATTTCATCCCATGCAGAGGTTCCATAGCGGTTGGAAATTGACTTGGCGAGCCGTTCATTAAGGGTTTTGCGCCGTTCTGGATCGGTCATAATTTCGGCCAGCTCAGGCAGCAGCGCCTCAATAGTCGTTTTGATGTAGAGGCAGTGGCGTTCTACAGGTGCGGTCAGGTCGCCGTGCAGTGACCAGGCGTGCTTTACACAGGCGCCGCCGCATAAATAGCGCGCCCAGCAGTTGCGGCAGACCGGGCGTTCGTCGACGGTCAGGTTGATGAAGCGTTGGCGCAGTTCCTGATAACGGGGTTGCTCTTTCAGGTGTGGATCGGATACGTTACCCATGCGGAACGGCTCTTCCCCTACAAAACGGTGGCAGGGGTAGACGTCGCCTTCGGCGGTCACCGCCATCAGGTTACTTCCCGCGTTGCAGTGGTAGAGCGCGTGGCTGCGGGAGATCAGGTAAAAGAGGATATAGAAGGGATATTCAAAGGCGACCGCCTGGTCGCCTTCCAGGAAGCTATCCAATCCTTTACGGTTGATTTTGATGATCTGTTCCAGGAACGTTCGGTATTGCGCATCATCCACATGCAAAGGGTGGTCTGGAGGAACATCCACATCCACCAGTCCGATGCCGCCTGAGCCGAAGCTGTCCAGGTGGTCGAAGATTTCCTCCACACGGTCATGACTGCGGCTGGTGACGATACTGCGGAAGGCCCAATTGAATCGCCCTTCATCGGTGAGCTTGCGGATGTTTTGTTCGGCGGCTGCGTAGACACTCTGTCCTGACTTGCTTAAGCGTTGGCCATCGTTGATATCCATCGGTCCGTCGAGACTGAACGTGACGTTGTCGATGTGCTGGCGGAAGAAATCTCGGATCTTTTTGTTATAAAGAGTGCCGTTGGTGACGATACCAAGCGATATGTCGGCACGGTTGTTTTCCCTGTATTTCTGGCACATCTCCGCGGTGCGTTGCATGAGCGGAAAATTCATCAGCGGTTCGCCACCGAAAAATGTAATAAAATGTTTTCCGTCGTGGTCGTCGTAAAAGGTGGCGAAGGTCTGTTCCAGTGTCTCTTCGCTCATGCTGCATCGGTTGCCATACTCTCCCTCTTCCCCGTAACAATAGCTGCAGCGCAGATTGCAATCCTGGCATACGAACAGGTAGAGGCCTGCTACCTTGTCGGTAATATCGGATGGTGTGCGTAATGGTTTGGCCGGCCGGGCGCGGCGTGCGTAATCGGAGGTGAATTGATGGACTTTTGCAAGTCGTTCCCGTTCCGCGTCATTCGCAGGCATGTCGCCTGTCTTGTACCGCTTTAATAACTGCCCGGTATCGGAGTCGATTTGGAATACCGTCACTGGGATGGTAAGAAACAGATACCATGTGTCTTTGTGTTCGAATGCGTGAAAATCTTCTGTACGCAGCAATGCGTTCTCCTGCATGGTCTCCTCCTTGCGTGTTGATCAGGCTGTCCGGCCACAGGATTCTGGTTTAATGAATTGTTAGTTCAGTAGTAGTGATTTAGAAGCGTGGACCACATCCACATTTCAATCCGCCCTGCGTGCCGCAGCAGGCACAGACGGTCATTTCATGAAACTCCTTTTCGAAGCCTTCCAGCGGCTCGAATTCAACCTCAGAGATTTTCATTTCATCGGTTTTTTTTGCTTCCATAGCGTTCTCCTTTACGATTGTTTGCCCTGTGGCCGGACATAACGTTTTGATTCGTAGCGGCTGTATGTGATGGCTGCGAACCAGATAATATGTATCCATGTGCGTCAGAACTCTGCTGCCAGTTCCAGCCACCAGTTGCGGCCATCCGCCATTTCGGTTTGCCATTCCGAATACTCTTCATTGAAAAGGTTGTTTACCGCGAGCGAGAGGCTGACGTTAGGCATGGCGTCATGAAAGTGAAGCTGTTTGGTTAGTTTGGTGTCGACAACAAAGAAGCTGTCCATTTTGGTCCATGCGAGCTGGCGGTCGCTCCAATAACGTGTGGAGACCCGGCGGCCGGCGATACGAAACATGAAGTCTTGGTCTTCTACATATTCCAGGCCGGCATTGAATTTGTGCCGGGGAATATATGCCGGCCGGTTGCCTTCCGTGAGTGGGTCGGCCGGATTTTCAACTATCTCGGCTTTGGTGCGGGTGTAGTTGATAAAGGGATGCCAGTGCCGAGCAATGTTGGCGCGTAAGTCAACTTCCGCGCCATCAATGCGGATTTTTGAAACATTCTGATACTGCCGGAAACAAGGCCAGACGGAGCATGGAGTGCCAGTGGCGGTAACAAATCTAGTGGTGATACGGTCTTCGTAGTCGGTTCTGAATAACGCCAGACTGCCGCTAAACCAGCCGAATGCATTTTCGATTTTTAGCCCGGTCTCCCAGGAGGTGGAGCTTTCTGGTTTCAGATCCGGGTTGTCCAGCCAACTGCCGCCAGCGCGGTAGATAAGTCCGGGATTGGCGGGAATATAGCCAGTCCCTGCCGACGCGTAGATTGCCGAGACCTTGTTGATTCGGTAGTTGATCCCCGCGCGGGGGTTGAAGATGCTGTCGTTAATGTCTGATCGGCTACTGCCGTCGATGTTGATGTCATGGAATTTGTAATGGTCATAACGGCCGCCAAGCGTTACCGCCAAACTGCTTCCGAGTTTTAGCTCGTCCTGTATAAACAGGGAGAGCGTCCGGCTTTTGTTGCTCTTGGAGTAGGGTGTCCAGCTGGGGTAGTTGTTCCACCACTCCGAGCCCTCAAGCTCCCATTCACCGATACTATAGTTGCCGCCAATAACCAGCGTGTTGCCGGAAAATGGCTCGAACTGAAATTGCAGTTCAGCGGAAGTGGCGTTCTCGTCATCCCGGTACTTTTCTTCCAGGGCCAACAGGTCTTCGGGTATGTCCCAGTAACTATTGTCGATATAGACATCCGATGTGGCAGTCATGCTTAGCAGCTTGAACTTTAGTTTTGCGGTGTTGCTGAAATCTTCACTGTAGAGAAAGTCTGCGCTAATGGAGTCCCCTTCGGATCGTTGATTAGGATGCCCTCCCAGCCAGTCATAAGAGTTCTTATTGTGATAGAGTCCAACAGATAACTCCCTGCTCTCTGTTGGCCACCAAGTCAGGCGGCCGTTGAGATGGCGGGTTTTGCTCTCTCGCCCCGAGAGGTCGTAGTCCATAAGGACGCCCGGCCATGAGGATTCCGTGATCGACCGGTAGCCTTCCGTTTCAAAGCCGCGCCCGCTGACCCGTATGTCCCAGTCGCCGAAAGAGCCTCCGGCTTCCAGGCTGAGTCCTTTCCCGTCATGAGAGCCGCCTTCGGCGCCAAAGCTAACGAATGGTTCGCCGCTGCCGCGCTTGGTAATGATGTTAATGACGCCGCCCATGGCATTGGCGCCATAGAGTGCCGAACTGGGGCCGCGGACCACTTCAATACGCTCAATATCCAGGGTGGAAAGCAGTTGCCATATGGTTCGGTTGGTGGATATTTGGACTGCGTCCACGGGCATGCCATTTAGCAGGTATTGAGTGGTGTTGCCGGAAAATCCTTCCGGGACGCCACGCAAGATCACGCGATCCACGGCTCCGCCAGGGGTCACGGCCAAATCAACCCCGACTTCGTTTTTTAATAACTCTTCTGGGCTTTGGGCGGGACGTTTTTCAATGTCGTCGGCACTAATCACACTGACACTGGCGGGTACGTCAAGTACCTCTTTTTCGATACGAGTGGCGGTGACGGTGATTACCGCGCCAGGTTGAGTCTCGGTGTCTAGGTTTGTTGATTCCTCTCCTGAAGAGAGGGTGTTGTCTTCAGCGTGGGCGCCTGACAACCATACACATAGGCTGAGCGCCCAAAATATTCCCCTTGCTTGCTTTATTGTTTTCACGGTGGTGTCTCCAGCTTTCTTGCTGTTTGTGCGATATAGAGGTTGTTGTGTGTTTTATTGGGCAGCCATGCCATAGACGGCAACTGCCGTCGCTAGTAATGCAGTGGTTGTTATGACCCGTGTATGAGGTCGAGGGCGTGGCGAGATGGGACGATTGCCGCATTTTTAGCGTCCTTGTTTATTGGCTGCTTCAGTGCTTCGGAGCCTGGAATGCAACAAGAATGCCAGAAGGGTTTAGTGTGTTATTTCAGGTGCTTGGAGGGCGGCGGTTATTTTATGGCCCTGCATCGTTGTGTCATGTGGCGCTATTATTCGGCGATATACCTCATATTTAAACGCGTATGGTTGTAAGCACTATTTGATGGATGAAATGAAAACCAGCCGCTTACCTTGTGCCCCGGAGTGGTGGCCGCAAGGTGTTTCGAGATGGGTTTTTTTAAACTGTTCAGATAAAGTGCGGTGACTTTGGGTGGGGCTTATTCTGAATAAACTTGTCCTGGTGTCGTCAGTTATGTCGGTTTTGCATCCAGGGCGGTATGATCATTTATATGTGCAACCGGATTTGTTTTTCGCTCCACATCTCCTCCGATGAGTATCTTCGCTACTATCGGGGCAGCGCCCATTCGGTAGTGGTGGTGTCGGAGGATGGCCGCAGAGTCCGTTTTCCCGCATCCAGTTTACGGCCCTTCGTTACCCATGAGGGGGTGCGTGGGCGCTTCGAGCTGCTGCTGGACAGCGACAACAGGCTATTGGAGTTGCGAAGGGTATGAGGCGTTTGCCGGCTGGGATTGGAGCTCAGGCCCAAAGGTCGAGCAGGTGACCAAGGGAGGCCTGGGGGGATTTGTTGTTGGCGGTGGGCTGCTCCGCCAGTTTGACCGCGCCGGCGGCCTGTTGCTCGGCGGCATCCTGAACCAGTTTCAACTGCCCGGCCGGGCGTTCACGCCCAACACCCTGGTTGGCATTGTTCTGGCTCGGCGGCGCAAAGAGTGCGGATACAATTTCCATGAAAACCGCTTCTGTAGTAGGTACCTGCGGTGAATTATATGTGCCCGTAAAAAGAGTGCGCCGCTTTAGGGCATAACTTCCCGGGAAATTATTTCATTTTGAGATCGAAGTGGATGACCTTTTGTGTGTCATCCACCCACTCATAGCTCTCCATACTGGAAGCGTCGCATTTGTCACAGCCGGATTTGCACGCGGCGCTGCCTGAGCACTTGCGGACCTTTCCCTTGCGTATCCACCGCTCCAGCATGCCCCGCACCGCGTCCGGGTCACTCTCCAGGTATAGGGCGATATCGGTGAGGGGGGCATGGCCCCGTTCCATGAGGTAGTGTTTGAGCCGGGTCAGGATCACGCCTTTTCCTCAGCACCCTTCCGGCCCCAGAGCCGCAGGCCGTAGATGACCGCGAATGCCAGCAGGACGAAGAAGATGATCCAGGCCGTGGCGTTGCCGGGATGGCGTTCGAAGGTGGCGATCTGATAGAACAGGGTGGCCGTGGTATAGGCGACGCCGGTGGTCCAGGCGGCCACGAAACTCGCCCAGCGGCCGCCGGTCTCGCGGGCGATGGCGCCCACGGTGGCGACGCAGGGGAAGTAGAGCAGGATGAACAGGAGATAGGCGAAGGCGCCCGCCTGGCCGTCGAAGCGGGAGGCCATGGCGCCGAAGATGCCGGCGTTGACCGACTGTTGTTCGGCGGCGGCCTGTTGGTCGGTGATCTCTCCAGTATTCAGCCCCAGGGGGTCCAGCAGCAGGTCCGAAATCGCGGCCAGGTTTTGGGGGATGGTGGCGGCCGCCTCCTGCAGGGCGGACCAGAATCCCGATGGGCCTTGCGTCTCTTCCACACCCGCTTCCTCGGCGGCGATCTGGGCATAG
>JBNKPL010000015.1:0-31318 GCA_050295355.1 Sedimenticolaceae bacterium | reverse complement strand
GACGCCGGGTATCAGGATGGATGGTGGTCTCACGCAGCTGCATGGGATTCATCTCACCCAGCCCCTTGAAACGCTGCACATTGACCTTGCCCTTGATCTTCTCCGCCGCGATGCGGTCCAGTACGCCCTGCTTCTCGCCGTCGTCCAGGGCGTAGAACACCTGCTTGCCCACGTCGATGCGGTACAGCGGCGGCATGGCCACGTACACATGCCCCTCCTGCACCAGCTTGCGGAAGTGGCGCACGAACAGGGCGCACAGCAGGGTGGCGATGTGGGCGCCGTCGGAGTCGGCGTCGGCCAGGATGCAGATCTTGTCGAAACGGAGCCGCGACAGGTCGTCCGAGCCCGGCTCCACGCCGATGGCCACGGAGATGTCATGCACCTCCTGGGAGGCCAGCACCTCGGCGGAATCCACCTCCCAGGTGTTCAGGATCTTGCCGCGCAGGGGCATGATCGCCTGGAACTCGCGGTCGCGGGCCTGTTTCGCCGAACCGCCCGCCGAGTCCCCCTCCACCAGGAACAGCTCGCTGCGCTTGGGGTCCGGGTTGCTGCAGTCGGCCAGCTTGCCGGGCAGGGCCGGCCCCTGGGTCACCTTCTTGCGCTCCACCTTGCGGCCGGCCCGGGCGCGGGCCTGGGCGGCGTTGATGGCCAGCTCAGCGATCTGTCCCCCCGCCTCCGTATGCTGATTGAGCCACAGGCCGAAGGCGTCCTTCACCACCCCGGAGACAAAGGCGGCGCACTCCCGGGAGGAGAGCCGCTCCTTGGTCTGGCCGGAAAACTGGGGGTCCGCCAACTTCACCGACAGGATATAGCTGCACTGGGCCCACACGTCCTCCGGGGTGATCTTCACCCCGCGCGGCAGCAGGTTGCGGAATTCGCAGAACTCCCGCACCGCCTCGGTGAGCCCGGTGCGCAGGCCGTTGACGTGGGTGCCGCCCTGGCTGGTGGGGATCAGGTTGACGTAGCTCTCGGCCACCGCCTCGCCGCCCTCGGGCAGCCAGACCACCGCCCAGTCGGCCGCCTCGTCGTTGCCCTCCATGGAGCCGAGAAAGGGCTCCTCCGGCAAGATGGCGAAGCCCTGCAGGGCGTCCAGAAGGTAGTCCTTCAGGCCGTCCTCGTAATACCACTCGCTCTTCTCTCCGCTCTTCTCCTCGTGGAAGCGCACCCGGAGACCGGGGCAGAGCACCGCCTTGGCCCGCAGCACATGCTGCAGGTGGCGGACGGAAAATTTGGCGCTGTCGAAATACTTGGGATCGGGCCAGAAGCGCACCGTGGTGCCCGTATTGTTCTTGCCGACGCTGCCCACCGCCTCCAGATTGGAGGACTTCTCACCGCCGGCAAAGGCCATGTTGTACTCCTGGCCGCCGCGCCTTACCCAGATCTCCAAATGCTTGGACAGGGCGTTCACCACCGAAACCCCCACCCCGTGCAGGCCGCCGGAGAAGCGGTAGCTCTTGTTGGAGAACTTGCCCCCGGCATGGAGCTTGGTGAGGATCACCTCCACCCCCGGCATCTTCAGCTTGGGATGCTTGTCCACGGGCATACCACGGCCATTGTCCTTTACCTGCAGGGAGCCGTCCTTGAACAGGGTGACCTCGATCTGGTTGGCGAACCCGGCGATGGCCTCGTCCACGCTGTTGTCGATCACCTCCTGCGCCATGTGGTTGGGGCGCGCGGTGTCGGTGTACATACCGGGCCGTTTGCGGACCGGCTCCAGGCCGCTTAGTACCTCAATGGCGGAGGCGTCATAGGAGCTGTTGCTCATGAAATCTGTGTACCTTTTTCCAACAGTTAAACCACGCGGATCATAGCAGAGTGCGCCTGCCGATTGACCCCCCGCCGCCCCTCGGGTAGCTTTGCCCTATCAAATCTGGACGGATGAAATACGGTGCCGAAAAAGAAAACCCCCTCCTTCGAAGAAGCCATGGCGGAACTGGAAGCCCTCGTGGAGACCATGGAGCAGGGCGAACTCACCCTTGAGGAGTCGCTGAAATCCTTTGAGCGCGGGATCGAACTCACCCGCACCTGCCAGGCGGCCCTGAAAGAGGCGGAGCAGAAAATCGAGATCCTCTCCGGCAAGGGCGAGAGCGCCGAGCTGGAGCCCTTCGAGGACGCGGAGTAACCGTGAAGGCGTACCTGCAAGCCTGTCAGGCCCGGGTGGAGGCGGCGCTGGAGCGGTGGCTCCCCTCCCCCGCCACCCAGCCCGAGCGGCTCCACAGCGCCATGCGCTACGCCGCCCTGGGTTCGGGCAAACGGGTGCGTCCCATGCTGGTGTACGCCACTGGCAAGGCGCTGGGCGTACCGCCGGAGCAGCTGGACGGCGCGGCCAGCGCGGTGGAGCTGATCCACGCCTACTCCCTGGTGCATGACGACCTGCCGGCCATGGACGACGACGACCTGCGACGCGGCCGCCCCACCTGTCACAAGGCCTTCGACGAGGCCACGGCCATCCTCGCCGGCGACGCCCTGCAGACCCTGGCCTTCAAGGTGCTGTGCCGGGACGAGCAGTTAACGGTAACCGAGACCACCCGGCTGCAGATGATCGAGACCCTGGCCCTGGCCAGCGGCTCCCGCGGCATGGCGGGCGGCCAGGCCATCGACCTGGAGGCGGTGGGACAGGAACTGAACCTGGTGCAGTTGGAGAACATGCACATCCACAAGACCGGCGCCCTGATCCGGGCCAGCGTCCGCCTGGGGTCACTGGCCCAGGAGCAGGCCGACGCGGATCAGGTGGCGGGCCTGGACCGCTACGCCAAGTGCATCGGGCTCGCCTTTCAGGTACAGGACGACATTCTGGATGTGGAGGGCGACACCGAGACCCTCGGCAAGACCCAGGGCAAGGACCAGGCCCACTACAAGCCCACCTACCCCGCCCTGCTCGGTCTGGAGCAGGCGAAGGAGAAGGCGCGCCTGCTGCGCGAGGAGGCATTGGACAGCCTCTCCTCCCTGGATGAGCGGGCCGGCCCCCTGCGCTGGCTGGCGAACTACATCGTCGACCGCGACCGCTAGCCCGCATTTCTCACTACCGTCCGCAGCAGAAGGGTGGTGAGAAATGCGGGCTAGGCTCCCGTATCCTTCCGCGATAGCGCGGGCAAGCCCCCCCGGACCTGGATCAGGGTCTCGATACTGGCGCGGCTGTTCAGCCATTCCCCCGCCAGGCGGCCGACCGAAGATCCGTGCATCACGCTGTGGGCCGTCTTGCCGTCGCACTGCGGTTCCACCTGAACCTCCACATCCTCGTACAGATGGGCCGCCTGGTCGTCCAGGTCCCAGCGGGTGGCGGCGGGGGACTCCGGCATGCCTCCGGTCAGCGGCGCCTCTCCCCCGGGCAGGCTCTGCGCCAAGTCCACCTGCACCTCGTCCTTCTCACAATAGAGATTGAGGATGCGCCCGAAGCGCGGCGAATTCACCCGGCAACGGTAGCGCCGCCCCGTCGCCTGGCAGGACTGGGAGTCCATGCGGATGACAAACTGATCCTCCCAAGACAGCTGCTGCCGGGTGTATTCGGTCTCATGAAAATGGGGGCAGGCAAGAAATACCGCCTGCTCGATATAGACCGCGGGCGACAGCGCATCCAGGGAGCTGGCCAGCTTCACCACATTGCAGCCGTGACAGTGGGCGATGATACGGATCGGCTCATCGGTGAGCGCGGCCACCGTATTCAGATACTCGGCGAGCGCCATGGCGGCCAGGCCGCGATAGATCCCCGCCGGCAGTCCGTCCCATTCGAATACGCCCCCCAACTCCGGGTAAGACTCCACCGGCCTGCCGTCCACCGCCCAGATGTCGTTCCTGCCGTCCGCCTCCAGCATGCCCTTCTGCAGAGCGGTCAGAAAACCTCTCTCTCCCCAGGAACTCTGATACCAGCTGTTGCCGTTGGCGAGGGGTCCGTGTACCACTAAAGTTGTCATTGGCCGCTCCTGTAACTCCAAACTAATGGGGCAATGCGGCCAGGCGCCCCAGATGATCCCGCGCCTCGGCGGAAAAGAACCCGTCATCCTGGCGGGCAAGAAAGGCGTCGAGGCGAAGAAAGCGCAGGGCGTTGCGGTGAAACAGCTTGGGACCGAGGCCTTGATCAATGCCGTCCACGATCCGTTTCATCTCTCCCAGAAACTCGCTGGTCCGGCCCGTAATCTGCCCCATATGCCAGTCGGAGCCGTACATGATCTTGTCCCCGAATGCATATTCACCGCCGCTCTCCAGCGCGGCGCGGAAACGTTTCACAAACAGTTTCTGTTTTCCCTTATCGAACAGTTCGTGCAGATAGGAGAAATCACAGTAGACATTGGGATACTGCCGGCACAGTTCGATGATGCGGCGGGTATAGTTGTCTTCGTCCCGCCAGTCCAGTTCGTTTTTCGCAAACCAGCCCCAATAGCTGAAGACCTCCCGGCCGGTGGGCGAGGTAGCCGAGGTGTGCTCACCCTGCACCTTGTAGGTGCCGCCCCCGGAGTGCCCGAAACAGAGCCGCAGTTTTTCGCGTCCGTTCTGTTGCAGGACATTGGCCCAGAACCCGGGATGGGAGTATTTCCTGCCCCAGCCGCTCTGGGCCTCGAAGCCCACCGGGGTGCAGTGGGTGAGAATGAGGATATCCTGATCGATACAGTATGCAAACAGCTCGTTGAACCTGTTGCCGATCGCCGTGCGCGAATCATCCGGACGATAACCCATGGGCGGATAAAGCTTGACCCCCACATTGCCCCGGGTGAGCGCCTTTTGCACCTGCGCCAGGGCATTTCTGCGCCGCGGATCGAAGCTGACGAAACCCACCAGACGGCCGTTCCCCTCCCGGATCCGCTCTTCATACGCCTTGAACTGCTTTTGCGGATAACTGAGCTGCGGCGGGACGGGTGCGCGCTGGTCGTAGTGATAGGCCATCTCCATATCCATCATCAGATGCACAAAAAGCTGTACGTTCTGGTCCGGCCGGTAGTTCTCCTGCAACATCTTGCGCACCAGTTTCTTCTGGTCATAAAGCATGAGCGCGGCGAAACGGACCATGCCGCTGTTCTTTGCGAAGATGTCGAGCAGCTTGTCGCCGATCCAGCTGTCGAGAAAACCGTTCAGTTTCTGCAGCCGCTGGATGTTTTCATCCAGGGTGGGGCGCTCGGTGAGCAGATCCGCCAGCTGATCGCTTGCCTGACGTTTGTTGTATCGAAGGAGAGGGAACTCGTCCGTTCTGTATTTCGCCGCCTCGTGCAATGCGGCGAAGAGTTCCGAGTCGGAAAGGTTTTCGCCCACCTCCTCCCGGGTACGGGCCGCCAGCTCTTCCATGACCGCCCGCTTCACCGCCTCCACGATCTGCCTGGCCAGTTTCTCCTCGGACCGGCGCCGGTCGCGCAGCTTCTCGGGTGACAGGCTCTCCCTGGTCTCATCCACGGGAAAGGAGCCGGTAATCTTGTTCAGGATTCTGCCCAGGATCTTGGCCAGCCCGCGCGGCACGCCGAACTTGTGATTGATGATCTCCGCAATGGGGACAAAGTGGGTGTTGAAGATGTGGGTATGCACATCGATCACAGGATAGTTGAAGGCCATATGGATTCCTCCGCCAATACACTCGGTTAAACCGGCGCTGTTTAACCTATGTGACGAATAGTAATGAGCGCGATACCGCGATTGTTGCCATAGAAAACGCCCCGCAAGCCGGGGGTGTAAAGACAGGCGTCATTGACGAAAAAAGAGAGTTCGCCCGTGCGTTCCGGGACCAGCTCGGCGCCCTTGCCCACCCGTAGCGGCGGCGCCTTCCCCACCTGGGCCATCAAGGCAAAAAGCGGTTCGCCGGGAACCCGCAGCCTCGTCCAACGCCTGGTTCTGCGTATCGCCTTGTCCGCCTCCGGCCCCGGCGCCAATCCCTCGGGCGTGGCCTCGATATGGGCGTCATACCAGCCCGCCCACTCCAGCGTGATCGCATAGCGTTCTCCGGACAGCAGTTCGATGCCGGTATTACGGCGGAAGTCCTTGGTGACGAAACTCAGGGTTTGACTGGCCCCGCCGTCCAGACCCTTCCTGCATGGACAGTTCGCCAGCGCCGTATTGCGGAAGCAGAAGCGGGAATGGATACTGCGGCCGATGAGCAGAAACGGCCCCATGACTAAAACCAGGAACCGAACCACGGCGCCGGAAATGAATATGCCTGCTAACTGTAGTGAACGGGAGTTCCTCATGCGGCGGGCAAGGCGCAGCCAGCCGCTTTTTGCCGCCTGTTGCAGCAGCCGGTCCCGGCCGGAATGGGGACGACTCTGGGGATAGATTGTGTTCCAGCCCACACTGCTCAGTTCAAACTGCCGCCCCTTCAACCACTGCCGCACCACGATCAGCAGGGTCAGCAGCAGCAGAACCCCCAGGGCGGTGCAGGGGTTGGCCGCCATGCCATCCACCCAGCGTCCGGCCCAGTCCGGGGTCAGGCCCCGGATCAGATTCAGCGGCCCGTTCAGAACCCAGGTGCAAAGCCCCCTGGCGCGGTCGCCCTCGCTGGTCCACGGCAACACCAGAATTCCGGCCGTGAGCAGCCACAGCAAGAAATAGAGTCCCCGCCGCAGCCAGACCACATCCCAGGCGAACGCCATCGCCTGCCGCCAACGGCCGTTCGCCTGTAGCGGACTGCCCTGGGCCGAGGTCTGGCACTTTTCCGTAAGGTTATGGGGTGAGTAGCCGTCGGTGGCGTATTTGATCCGCACCAGCGCACTGGGGTGCAGCTTCAGGGGGCCGTCGGTATAGCTGCCGCGTATGCGCTCCATATCCCGCGGCAGGTAGCGGTAGTAGGCGGCGGGACCCCGGCGCGAATCGTACAGCCGTCCATGCACATCGGCCTCCGCCTTGATGTCGGCCAGCGCCTGCACATCCACCTTGAGGCCGGCGGCGATAGCCCGGTCGAGCATCCACTTCAGGGTGACCAGGGCCATTTGGCATTTGGGGTAGCCGCCGCCCACGTTGGAGTGGACCCCGGCGAACCAGACCTGTTCGATGCGGTCGCTCTTCTCCAGCCGCTCATCCCACATCATGGGATGGAAGGTGCGGCGCGTATCGTCGATGGATACGGCGTGACAGCCGGTCTCCACCGCCGGGTGCAGCAGCAGGTCGCGGAAACTGTAGCGCAGCACCTTGTCCATGGCGTCGCGCACCTCATCGAAGGGGACCCCCACGGCGTCCACCGTGTCCCACACCCCGAGAAAGCGGATCGGCTTGGGGTCGTCCGGAATATCCGTGCGCCCATATTCGGAGCGAAACTGCTCTACCAGCCCGGGGCTGAAATAGCTCTGACGATAGCCGCAATAGGCGGCCCGGACCAGCTGCTGCAGATCCCGCTCGCAACTGACCCACTTCAGATCCAGTATCCCGCAACGAATGATCATGCCCGCCAGCAGGCGCACGGTGAATGCGCCGCGGCTGAATCCAAACAGATAGAGCCGGTCGCCCGGTTCGTAGTGACGCGCCAGAAAGGTGTAGAGGTCACGCACATTGCGGGAGAGACCCATCCCGACGGCGCCCCCCAATGCCTTGAAGAGTACGAAATCCTGGGAACCGACCCCGTCGTCGTAGCAGCGCACCTGGCTCTGATCATGCTTCAGGGCCCGATAGAGCCGCCAGACGTTGGTTTCGTAGCCCACTCCGCCGCGCTGCCCGGTGCCGTCGGATAGCAGTACGATATTCTTGGACACCCCGGCCCTCCCTGTCCGTATATTTTGACGGGTAGTCTTTCTATTCCTGTTGCTGAGTATAGCCCAGGCCGGATAACTTTCCGCGGTCTTGAAAACCGGGACAAAGCCGCCATTTCTACAGATATCTTCCGGGATTTCGGCTTGCCCCCGTCCATTTCGGGCTTCATAATTGCCCGTTCTTTAGCAATGTGGCCCTGCCGCCGCCGGAATCTGGCGACAAATAGAGGAATGAGTATAGTGACTGAAGGTGCCGACACCCGCTGCGAAATCGCTGACGTGCAGAGCAGTAGGGACACCCGTCAAATCGCCATCAACAAGGTGGGGATCAAGGACATCCGGCACCCGGTCCGGGTCAAGGACCGCAGCGACGGCGAGCAGCACACCGTGGCCACCTTCAACATGTACGTCAACCTGCCCCACAACTTCAAGGGCACCCACATGTCCCGTTTCGTGGAGATCCTGAACAGCCGCGAAAAGGAGATCGGGGTGGAGTCCTTCAAGGATATGCTGGGCGAGATGGCGGAGCGGCTGGAGGCCGAAGCCGGCCACATCGAAATGAATTTCCCCTACTTCGTCAACAAGAAGGCGCCCGTCTCCGGGGTCCAGAGCCTGCTGGACTACGACGTCACCCTGATCGGGGAGATCCGCAACGGCATCCCGGAACTGCACATCAAGGTGGTGGTGCCGGTGACCAGCCTCTGCCCCTGCTCCAAAAAGATCTCCGACCGCGGCGCCCACAACCAGCGCTCCCACGTCACCGTACAGGTACGCACCGAGGGTTTCGTCTGGATCGAAGAGATCATTGATCTGGTGGAGGCCGAGGCCTCATGCGAACTGTTCGGCCTGCTCAAACGTCCGGACGAGAAACATGTCACCGAACGCGCCTACGACAACCCCAAGTTCGTGGAGGATATGGTGCGCGATGTAGCGGTGCGGCTGAACAATGATGAGCGTTTCAGCGCCTACATCGTGGAGTCGGAGAATTTCGAGTCCATCCATAACCACTCCGCCTATGCGCTGATTGAGCACGATAAGAGCAGCGCCTAACCGCTATTGAGCCACGGCGATGGTGGGGCATGGCCCCACCCTACAGGCCAGGAGTACTTATCCCGCCTGAACCAGTTCCCGCGCCACATCCGCCAGACGCGATGAGATCTCCGACACCTGCACGGCGTCCCGTCCCTCCACCATGACGCGGATCAGCGGTTCGGTGCCGGAGGGACGCAGCACCACGCGGCCGCTCTCCGCCAGCTCTTTCTCCGCCTGCTTCACCGCATCCTGCATGCGGGGCGAGGCCATCACGTCCACCCCGTTCTCCAGCCGGACGTTGATCAGTTCCTGGGGATACTTCTCCACCCCCTGCCGCAACTCCTTGAGGCTCTTGCGGGTGTCCACCATCTCCGCCAATACCTGCAAGGCGGCTACGATGCCGTCGCCAGTGGTGGTCCGATCGAAGCAAATCACATGACCTGAAGGTTCGCCGCCCAGGACCCACTGCTCCTGTTCCAGCCGCTCCAGGATGTAGCGGTCGCCCACGTTGACCCGCTCGAAGCCGATCCCCAACCGCTTGAGGGCATGCTCCAGTCCCAGGTTGCTCATCAGGGTTCCCACCACGGAGCCGGTCATGGCGCCCATGTTCTGCCGGGAACGGGCGATGATGTAGAGGATTTCGTCGCCGTCCATCACTTCGCCGTCCGCGTCCACCATGATGACCCGGTCGCCATCGCCGTCCAGTGCCACCCCGACGTCGGCGCCCTGTTTGCGCACCTCCTGCTGCAGGGCGGCGATATGGGTGGAGCCCACGCCGTCGTTGATGTTGAGTCCGTTGGGCTGGTTGCCGATGGCGATCACATCCGCACCCAACTCCGCGAACACATGGGGCGCGATGTGATAGGTGGCGCCGTGGGCGCAGTCCACCACCAACTTGAAACCCTGCAAACTCATGGTCCAGGGGATGGTGCTCTTGCAGAACTCGATATAGCGGCCCGCCGCATCGTCCACCCGGTAGGCCTTGCCCAGCAGCCCCGACTCCACTGTGGACATGGGCTGATCCAGCTCCTGTTCAATCTCGCGCTCAATGGCGTCCGGCAGTTTTTTCCCGTCGCTGGAAAAGAACTTGATGCCGTTATCGTAGTGGGGGTTATGGGAGGCGCTGATGACGATACCGGCCTGGGCGTGCAGGGTGCGGGTGAGGTAGGCGATCCCCGGGGTGGGCATGGGGCCCAGCAGGTGGATGTTGATCCCGGCGGCCACCAGCCCCGCCTCCAGGGCGGACTCCAGCATGTAACCCGAGATACGGGTGTCCTTGCCGATCAGGACCTTGCTGCCCACCCGCTTGCCCAGCACACGGCCCGCGGCCCAGCCCAGCTTGAGGATAAACTCGGGGTTGATCTTCGCATTCCCGACCCGGCCGCGAATGCCGTCTGTGCCAAAATACTTTCTGCTCATCGTTAATCTGTTATCCCAGTTCTTCTAATCGACGCTTTCAAGCGCTTGAACCACCTTCAGCGCATCCACCGTGGGCTTCACGTCGTGGACGCGCACGATGGCCGCGCCCCGCTCCACCGCCAGCAGCGCAGCCGCCACGCTACCGTGCAGCCGCTCATCCACGGGCGCATCACCCAGTATGGCGCCGATCATGGATTTGCGTGACAGCCCCACCAGCAGGGGCGGACCCAGTTCGCCGAACCGTTCCAGACGGGCCAGCAGCGCCACATTATGCTCCAGCCGCTTGCCGAAACCAAAGCCGGGGTCCAGCAACAGCCGACCGCGGGGGATGCCCGCTTCGCTACAGGCCTGGATTCGTGCACGGAAAAACTGCAGCAGATCTTCCACCACATCCCCGTATTCCGGGTCCTGCTGCATGGTGCGCGGCTCGCCCTGCATATGCATGAGACAGACCGGAACCTTCGCATCCCGGGCCGCCTCCAGCGCCCCCGGGGTCCGTAGAGCCATGACATCGTTGATCATCCCCGCGCCGGCGGCCACCGCCTCGCGCATCACCCCGGCCTTGCTGGTGTCGATGGAAACAGGGACCGAAAGCTCGGATGCGATGGCCCGGATGACCGGTATCACCCGCTCCAGCTCCTCCTGCTCCGGGACCGGCCGCGCGCCGGGACGGGTGGATTCGCCGCCGATATCGATGATATCCGCCCCCTCCTTCACCATGAGCCGGGCGCGCTCAATGGCCACATCAGGGGTAATAAAATCACCCCCGTCCGAAAAGGAGTCGGGGGTGACGTTGAGGATGCCCATGACGCGGGGACGGCTGAGGTCCAGCTCCTTTCCCGCGCAATCGATAATAGTCATGTTCTGGATTTTTATTGCCACGGAGGCACAAAGCACACAGAGGATTTAGATATCCGCAGAGCTATACGGCCTACATTTACTCTGTGTCCTCTGTGTCTCTGTGGCTACTCAGTTTAGTGCTGACCGGCCGGACCGCCGATCCCGCCCTTACTCTCGCCATCCTCCGCCGGGGTCTCGGACTCCGCCTTGGCGCCGCCGCTGGGGGTGGCGGAATCGGAGTCTTCCCAGTTCTCGGGAGGACGCGGGGTCTTGCCGGACATGATGTCGTCAATCTGATCGCTGTCGATGGTCTCGTACTTGATCAACGCCTCGGCCATCACATGCAGCTTGTCGGTATTCTGCTCAAGAATCTTCTTGGCGCGATCATAGTTGCGATCAATGAATACGCGGATCTCTTCATCGATGGCGTGAGCGGTGTCGTCCGATACGTTCTTGTGCTGGGTGACGGAGCGGCCGAGGAACACCTCTTCCTCCTCTTCGCTGTACATCAGCGGACCCAGTTTCTCGGACAGGCCCCACTTGGTCACCATGTTGCGGGCAATCTCGGTGGAGCGTTTGATGTCGTTGGAGGCGCCTGTGGTCACGCTCTCGGGTCCGAAGATCAGCTCCTCGGCCAGGCGTCCGCCGAACAGACTGGAGATCTGGCTCTCCAGCCGCTCCTTGGTCATGCTGTAGCGGTCCTCTTCCGGCAGGAACATGGTCACGCCCAGAGCGCGGCCACGGGGAATAATGCTCACCTTGTAGACCGGATCATGCGAGGGAACCAGCCGCCCGACGATGGCATGGCCCGCCTCGTGGTAGGCGGTGAGTTTCTTTTCATCCTCGCTCATCACCATGGAGCGGCGCTCGGCGCCCATCATGATCTTGTCCTTCGCCTTCTCCATGTCGGACATCTCCACCTCGCGCTTGTTGGAGCGGGCGGCGAAAAGGGCGGCCTCGTTCACCAGATTGGCCAGGTCGGCGCCGGAAAAGCCCGGAGTGCCGCGGGCGATCAGGGAAGGTTGGACGTTCTCCGCGATGGGCACCCTGCGCATATGCACCTTCAGGATCTGCTCGCGGCCGCGCACATCCGGCAACGGCACCACCACCTGGCGGTCGAAGCGGCCGGGGCGCAGCAGCGCGGGGTCGAGCACATCGGGACGGTTGGTTGCGGCGATGACGATGACGCCCTCGTTGCCCTCGAAGCCGTCCATCTCCACCAGCAGTTGGTTGAGGGTCTGCTCGCGCTCGTCGTGGCCGCCGCCGAGGCCGGCGCCGCGATGGCGGCCCACCGCGTCAATCTCGTCGATGAAGATGATGCAGGGGGCGTGCTTCTTCGCCTGCTCGAACATATCGCGCACGCGGGAGGCGCCGACACCGACGAACATCTCGACGAAGTCGGAACCGGAGATGGTGAAGAAAGGCACCTTGGCCTCGCCCGCAATGGCCTTGGCCAGCAGGGTCTTGCCCGTACCGGGTGATCCCACCATCAGGACGCCCTTGGGGATCTTGCCGCCCAGCTTCTGGAACTTGCCTGGGTCGCGCAGGAAATCCACCATCTCCTGGACCTCCTCCTTGGCCTCTTCCACCCCGGCCACGTCCTGGAAGGTCTCTTTAACCTGATCCTCGCTCAACATGCGGGCGCGGCTCTTGCCGAAGGACATGGCGCCGCGGCCGCCGCCGCCACCCTGCATCTGACGCATGAAGAAGATCCAGAGGCCGATGAGGATAAAGAGCGGAAACCAGTTGATCAGGATCAGTTTCAGCAGCGACGGCTCTTCCGCGGGCTTGGCCTCAATCTCCACCTTATTGTTCAGAAGATCGCTCACCAGTTTGTCGTCGTCCGGGCTTTGGGTGCTGAAGGTGCCGCCCTCATTCAGGATGCCGTCGATCTTGCCATCCTTATTGATGGTCACGGACTTCACCTGGCCCGACTGAACCTGGGAAATGAATTCGGAATAGGGGATCTGGGACGGATTCACCCGCTGGGTGTTCAAGCTGTTGAACACTGTCATGAGGACAACCGCGATGATTACCCACAAAATCAGATTTTTCGCCATGTCGTTCAAAGCAAATGTCCTCGATATCCAGCTACTAGCCGTTTTAAATCAACCAGTTAGCGACAAAATAAAAAACGGCCGTTCACATTACTACATCTTATAGTTCGTCGCCACCAGATAAACCTCGCGGCTGCGGGCGCGGGAAGCCTTGGGTTTGCGGGTCACCACCTTGCCGAAGGCGTCCCGCAAATCCCGCACATACTGGTCAAACCCCTCTCCCTGGAACACTTTGACCACCAGACCGCCCCCTGGTTTCAGCACCTCGCGGGCAAAATCCAGCGCCAATTCGCAGAGATACATCGCCCGCGGCTGGTCCACGGCCGCCATACCACTAACATTGGGTGCCATATCGGATATAACAAGATCCACCGCCCTGCCGTCCAGAAGATTACGCAATTTTTGCAAAACGGCGTCTTCACGAAAGTCCCCCTGGATAAACTCCACCTCGGGGAGCGGCTCCATGGGCAGGATATCCAGGGCCACCACCGCCCCTTTACTGCCCACGCTCTTCTGCGCCACCTGGGACCAGCCGCCGGGGGCGGCGCCCAGATCCACCACCACCTGACCCGGTTTCAGTAGCCGGTCGCGCTCCTGGATCTCCAGCAGTTTGTAGACCGCACGGGAGCGATAGCCCTCCTTCTGGGCCTGTTTTACAAACTCGTCGTTGAAGTGGCGATCCAGCCAGCGGCGGCTGCTTTTGCTCTTTTTCACACTAATACCATATATATAGCCACGGAGGTCACGGAGAATAGACTCAATATCCCCATGTCTCCTGTGGAATAAACCTTACCACGTCCACATCAGGCCAGATTTCACCATCTAACAGGCCATATTTCTATTATCGCATTGGATGCTGGTGCGCTAGAATGCGCAGCCTTATCAGAATCGGAGACCGCCATGACTCTGACCAAAAACCAGCAACGGCATTTGAAGTCACTTGCCCATCACCTCAAGCCTGTGGTCATGGTGGGACAGCACGGCCTGACGGAGAACGTGCTCACCGAGATCGGGATCGCCCTGGACGTCCACGAACTGATCAAGGTGCGGGTCAGCGGCGCCGACCGGGACGACCGCAAGGCGATGTTGGAGGCCATCTGCAGCCAGTGTCAGGCGGAACTGATCCAGAGTATCGGTCATGTGGCGGTGCTCTTCCGACGCAACCGCAAGAAGCCGAAGATCGATCTAAAGTGAGGCCAGATATTCGGTTACGGCCTGCTCGACCGTAATCTCCCCGTCCAGCACCGCCTGGTGATAACGCCGCATCCAGGGCGCCATGTGGCCGCGTGACTGGCGCAGTTCCGTCAGCATCACCCGGGCGAAGGGTCCGCCCTGCTCCAGAAAACCGCTCTCCACATAGTCCCGCTCGGTTCGCGCCCGGTCATAGTCCACGCGGACGATCTCCGCCTTCCAGCGCCCGGCGTGGAACGTGAAGCGGCCGTAGGCGGCCCGGTAATCCCGATCAAAAGAGGAACCCACGGAACCGGTGTTAACCACCAGCGTTCCCTCGTAATCGAGTATCAGCGGCTGGTGGGTGTGGGCGGTAATAAAAAGTTGTCTGGGATCACCCAGTTTGGCGGGCAGAGTCTCAGGATCGGTGTTGTGGCGAATACCGTCCCGCTTGCCGAGCCGGGTGCCGTGGGTGATATGCAGTTCACCGCCGTCCGGGTCGGTGAGGTCGAGGTCCTCATGCCATTGACGCACCACTTCCAGGCCGGTCCCCAACTGATCAATGGTCCAGTGGGCAAAGCGGCGTAGCTCGTGGCGCTGGATGCCCGGACTGAACTCCTTTTCCGCGCATGCCAGCACAAACTCTTCGTGGTTGCCTTTTACGATATGGCAGTGGGGCAACTGTTGCGTAACCAGTCCCAGGCAACCCCGGCTGTCCGGTCCGCGGTTGATCAGATCGCCATTGAGGATCACCTGATCCGGCCGCCACTTTGCCAGATCATCCAGAACGGCCTCCAGGGCAGGCAGATTGCCATGGATATCCGAGATGACGGCCAGCTTCACGCTGCCCTCAGCAAAGCGTTGCTCGCGGCGGTAACAAACATAGGCCCTAGTTTATGAATTAATCTTCGCAGCGGCACGCATTAATAACCACTAAGTAAACAAGTTTTTAATAAAAAAACCAATAAACACACTCAAATCAAAATGTTATGAACAATCCGCCAAGCTTGCGCGTTGCCGATGCGCTGTCATTATGTAGAAGCAGATTCCACGTTATTGTCTAGAATTAAATTGTGTTACCTGCAGCTAAAAACAGCGACAAAACGCCCAATAAAGCCTGGAGCTAGCTCCCCATGAAGCTAATCACATGCACCATCGGCAAGCCAAACACGCTACATCGCCGCCTGGCCTGGATTACCAGCGGCGCGATTGCGATTCTCTTTCTCCTAGCGTTCTGGGGTCAGACCTGGAACGATAAGTTATACAAACTCACCGAATCTTCGCTACAGATCTCTGAACTGGTAGAGGATCTCAATCACACCAACAACGGCTTCTGGAGAATTCGGGAGTCAATGGGGGTAAAGCAGGGTATTCCAAAATCCGAATTCCAGGAACTGCATGCGGCCACAAAAGAGGGCTTTGATGCTTTCGTGGCCAACTATAACCTGTGGCAAGAAGATGAGAGCAACCGGGTCCCCGAATTTCAAACGGTCGTCAACACCCTGAAGCAACGTTTTACCGCACTGATGGCATTGATGGGTGAACTGGATAGCGCACTATCCACAGAGGACGAGGCCAAGATCACGGGAATTGAAGAGCGGTTCCATTCCGAGCATGACCAGTTCGTATTCACGCTCCACCGCACCCACAATATCCTTGCTTCCATGAATGCAGCACGGTTGCAATCCATAGAAAACTACACCCTAAATGCGAAAAATCATATTGTAATCATACAGATAGTAGTCATTCCCATTCTGTTTTTACTGGGATTCCTCCTCGTTCGCTGGATTGTTTACCCACTCAGAAGAATGGATGCCAGCATGGCCACTGTGCTGGAGGGCAGCGCAAATCTCACCGATCGCCTTGAGGTATGCAAGGGCGAGGCGGGAGAGCTTGCTTCTCACTACAACGCCTTCCTCGACAAACTGCTCCATTCCATGGAACAGGTCGCTTCCGTCGCCACTCAGCTTAAGGGGGCTTCCAACCAGTTGGCGGGCGATGCGGCGCAGGCACTGGGGGCCCTGGCCGGTCAGGAAGGTGAAGTGGACGAAGTGGTGGCGCGCATGGCCTCCATGGAGACCGATGTCCACGCCATCCAGAGCAACACCGATGATGCGGCTTCGGCCGCCAACAAGGCGCTGTCCATCACCGAACACGCCCAGGAGATCATGCAGAAGGCCCTGCAAGCCATGCGCAGCCTGGATCAGGAAGCGGGCAAAAATCTGGAACAGGTGGAGCTCTTTGTGGGCAACGCCGAGGCCATCGGCAACATCGGAACGGTGATCAGAAGCGTGGCGGAGCAGACCAACCTGCTGGCGCTTAATGCCGCAATCGAGGCGGCGCGGGCCGGGGAACAGGGACGGGGTTTCGCGGTGGTGGCGGACGAGGTTCGCAACCTGGCCGCACGCACCCAACAGCTCACCGCAGAGATCAACCAGCAGGTGGAAGAGCTCAAAATGAGCGCCACCACCACCATGGAGTCCATGACCAAGAACCGGGAACATGCGGCCAGTACGCTATCGTCCGTGGAGAGTGCGGCCGAGCCGCTGGGTGAGGTGAGCCAGGCGACCCGGCAGATCAGCGATATGAGCAACACAGTGAATCAGGCGATTGCCCGCCAGACGGAGGAGCTGACCAACATCAACCGCAACGCGGTCAACCTGAAGATGACCACCAGCCAGGCAGAGATCAATGCTGAGGCCATGGACAACATCAGCAGGGTACTTGGCGCCCAGGTGGACGAACTTTGCAAAATGCTTGTGGGATTCAACCTGGAAGTTGACTTTGATGAAACCGCGGCCCTACCGCAGCAATCAAAGCCATCCGGGGCGGCGTCCCCCGCGGATCAGGCCAAGGCGGCCACCGCCGAGGAAGACGATAGCGTGGTCTTTTTCTAGCGGCCGCGGCAGCCGGGGTCATTTCATGGCGATGATGATCTCGGCAATCCGGTCCAGGGGCACCTCCTCCTTTACCGCGCCCAGTTTGGCCGCCTCCTTCGGCATGCCGTAGACCACGCAAGTGGCCTCGTCCTGGCCGACGGTGTGGGCGCCGGCATCCGCCATCTCCTTCAGACCGTGGGCGCCGTCGTCCCCCATCCCGGTCATAATGATCCCCAGCGCATTCGGGCCGGCGGCGTTGGCCACGGAGCGGAACAGTACATCCACGGAGGGACGGTGGCGGCTGACCAGGGGCCCGTCCTTCAACTCCACCCGGTACTGTGCGCCGCTGCGCCGCAGCAGCATATGCTTGCCGCCGTTGGCGATCAGCACCAGGCCGGGGATGACGCGATCATTGCTCTGCGCCTCCTTGACCTGCACCTGGCAGACGCTGTCCAGACGGGCGGCGAAGGCGGCGGTAAACTGCTCAGGCATGTGTTGCACCACCACAATGCCGGGCACCGTCCGCGGCAACCGCGTCAACACCCGCTCCAAAGCCTGGGTGCCGCCGGTAGAGGTGCCGATGGCCACCACCCGGTCGGTGGTCTCCGACATGGGCCTGGCGGCCACATGCGCAACCACCGCATCCGCCGATAGCTTGGCGGGAATCGGTTGCTGGACAGCGGGGGCGCCATGCGCGGTATGCAGTTTGGAAACCCTGGCCTGAGCGGCCGCCTTGATGGAATCCCCAAGCAGGGTACGGGAGTCCTCCAGGAAACCCTTCAGCCCCATCTTGGGCTTGGTGATGATATCCACCGCGCCGGCGGACATGGCCTGCATGGTCACCTCCGCCCCCTTCTCCGTGAGGGTGGAGCATATGATCACGGGGGTCGGCCGCTCGGCCATGATCTTGCGTAAAAAGGTGACGCCGTCCATGCGCGGCATCTCGATATCCAGAACGATCACATCCGGCCACTCTTTTTTCATCTTCTCCATGGCGTAGATGGGATCGCGCGCGGCATCCAACACATGAATGCCGGGAATTTTGTTCAACAGTTCCGTCAACACCTGCCGCACTACCGCGGAGTCATCGACTATCAGCACCTTGATCATATACTTGGTTTCCGAATCTGCTTACGCGGAAGACAAATACAGCCCCTTCCAAAACCTGTTCTCACCAGAACTGCACCGCGGGCCGGGCCTCTTCCTGCTCGTGCTCCTGAATGCTCTTGTTCCAATACTGTTTTTCCTTCTTTTCGATCGCCAGGGTCCTGGACCTGGCAATACGCTTAACAAACACGGAATAATCGGTGGATACAAAATGGATCACCCGGCCGTGATTGCCACCCAGCCCCTTGGCCACAACGGGTATATTCTCCTCCCGCAGATACTCCAGAATAAACCGACTGTTCACATCCCCCACCGCAAAGAAACTGTCGCCTCCCGCGGTGACGCCGGGCAGGACATTCCCACCACCGAACACCTTGGCCCGCAGGTTCATGCGCTGGGCCCCCGCCTTGAGCATATTGTTGATCAACAGCTCCATGGCATACATACCGTAACGACCCGCTTCGCTCTGCAGGACCATGGGCTTTTCCCGGGCATAGCGTTTATTGGCCAGCAGAAAATGGTTCATGCCCATCACCCGCATCACCGGGTCGTAGAGACAGGCGGCCACGCAGGAGCCGAGCAGAGTGGAGATCATCATCTCGGTCTTCACCACATGATGCTCCCCGGGATGAATAACAATGCGTTTATCTGGCGGCCAACCTTTCATTTCACGGAATAACCTTTACATCTTCGCGGCAGAAGCCGGTATTAAATGCCAATATTAACTCTTTCTGTATACGGACGGCCGTATCATTTTCAACGCCGACACCATACCGTGCAGGCTCTCGGAATGGCTGATAAACAGCAACCCGCCCGGCTTCAACACATGCACAATGCGGTTTACCACCTCCTTTTTGGTTTCCTGATCAAAGTAGATCATGACATTGCGCAGAAATATCACTTCGAACCGGCCCAATCCGGTTAACGGTTTATTCAGGTTGACCTGGATAAACCGGGTGCGCTGCTTCAACTTATCACCAATCAGAAAGGTTCCCGCCTGGGAACGGGTTCCCTTGAGACAGTAGTTTTGCAACAGCTCCGGCTTGATGCCGGAGGTGCGCTCCATGGAGTAATGTCCTTTTCTTGCCTGCCGCAACACCTCCTGGTTGATATCCGACCCGACCACTTCCCACGGCAACGCACCCAGCGTCTCCGCCAGAACCATGGCCAGGGTATACACCTCTTCGCCGGAAGAGCAGGCGGCGCTCCAAACCCGTACCGGCTCATCAGCGGCGGTTCTGCGTTTGCTTTTAAGTTCGGCTTGCAAGAACTGGAAATGCGCCGGCTCGCGGAAGAAATAGGTCTCATTGGTGGTCAGGCAATCCAGCATCACCTGAAACTCTTGCGGATGCTTGCCGCTGGCAATCATGCGGTAATAATCGCCGAAGCTGTTCAAGTGGTAGTGCCGGCGCCGCTTGTCCAGCCGCCCCGCCACCAGGACCTTCTTCGCCGGGGGCAGGTAGATGCCGGCCGTTTCATGGAGCAGCCGCTGAAAGCGGACGAACTCATCGTCGCTAATCACGGCCGCGGATTCGTTACTGTTCACGGATCGATACGTCTTCTGTCCACCAGCGCAAAGCGGCTTTGGCAATGCACAGTGACAATCAAGTCAACGATTCTGAAACAGCTTCACTTCCCGTGATTTGATGCTGTCCCTCCCGAAACTTCATTAACTCCGACATCTCACCTACAGACAACACATGATTAATCTCCAGCAGGACAATGAAGGCGTCATCTATGCGGCCCATGCGCTGGATGAAGTCGGTGCGAATATCCGTCCCGAAATTCGGGGCCGGCTGCATATCCCGGAGCGGGATTTCCAGAATCTCATTCACTTCATCCACCAGCATGCCGATGGTCTGCCGCTCATCTCCCGCCTCGATCTCGACCAAAACGATACAGCTGCGTTTGCTGAGGTCGCTGGTTCCGCGTCCCAGGCGGGAGGCCAGATCCACCACCGCCACCACGTTACCGCGCAGATTAATAACCCCGCGGATAAACTCCGGCGTCATCGGCACCCGGGTCATGGCGGCGACCTCAATGATCTCCTTCACATCAAGGATGCCGATGGCGAACCGCTCCCCCCCGACATGAAAGGTCAGGAACTGGGAGGGCTCTCCCACCACCTCCAGCGCGGTAGCCGGCCGTTGTTCAATATCAGTGGTCATGTCACCCATGGGTTCCGCCCTCAGAACCGTTCAAAGTCGCTGGTATCCAGGCCCTCATCTTCATCCTCTGGACGACCGCGGCCCGCAACTCTCCCCGCGCCACTGCTGCGGCGGGGCGGCGTTGCGGGGGACGGAGCACGGGCGGCGGAACCATGTGCCGCCTCCAGTCTGAAGAAGGCTACCGCCTGTTGCAGGGTTTCGGCCTGGGCGCTCAACTCTTCCGAAGTGGCGGCCAGCTGTTCCGACGACGAGGCGTTCTGCTGGGTCGCCTGATCGAGCTGACTCATGGCGCTGTTGATCTGGTTCACCCCGCTCGCCTGCTCTTCCGAAGCGGCGGAGATCTCCTGCACCAGATCCGCGGTCTTCTTGATGCTGGGCACGATCTGCTCCAGCAGCGCCCCCGCCTCTTCGGCCACATGGACGCTGTTGGTGGCCAGTTCATTGATCTCCTGGGCCGTCACCCGGCTGTTCTCGGCCAGCTTGCGGACCTCGGCGGCAACCACGGTAAAACCCTTGCCGTGTTCACCCGCCCGCGCCGCCTCGATGGCCGCGTTGAGCGACAACAGGTTGGTCTTGTAGGCGATGTCCTCAATCAGCCCGATCTTGTCGGCGATCTCCTTCATGGCCGCGACGGTGCGGTTCACCGCCGCACCGCCCTTCTCCGCCTCGCCGGCGGCGCTGGTGGCCATGCCGTCGGTCACGCGGGCGTTCTCCGCATTCTGCTGCACCGAGGCGTTAAGCTGTTCCACCGAAGCGGTGGTCTCTTCCACGCTGGCGGCCTGTTCCGTGGCCCCCTGGCTGATGGACTGGGCCGTGGCGCTGATCTCCTGCGAGGCGCTGGCCAGGTTGTCCGCGCCGGTCCGCACGCCGCCCACCACATCTTTCAGCTTGTTCACCATGTCGGACATGGCGGCGCTGACGCTGCTGCGGTCACCTTCCTTCACATCCATTGACACCGACAGATCCCCGGCCGCGATGCGCTGCGCCGCATGGGTCAGCACCGAGGGATCGCCACCCAACTGTTTCAGGGTTCCGCGGGTGATCACCAACGCCATCCCCACACCCAGGCCCAGGGCAGCCAGGGTGATAATAATCATCACCAGCCGTCCGCTCTCCGCCTCGTGGTCCATGGCGGTCTGAATCGCATGCGCCTCTTCGTTCATAATTTCGCCGATGTGATGCAGATTCTCCTTGACCTCTTCCAGCGCCGGGACGGTCTCTTCATCAAACAGCTCCTGCGCCTTGGTGACCCCTTCCTTTCTGTGATGGGCGGCCTCCAGCACCTTGTGCAGATCCTCGCGCACCTGCTCCAGTGCTCCTAAAGTTCTGTTCTCCAGAATATGCTCCGCCTCGCCGATGTCGTGACGCCGCAGGGCCTCCGCAATCTCAGCTACGGACTCATATAGCTTCTTGTACGGCTCCTCCACATGGGTCAGTGCGGCATCCACATCCGGAAACTGTTCCGCGATGTGTTTGCGTTTCGGGCCGTGCAGATACTGGCCGAGGGCGCTCTTGGCGGGATCGAGTTCGGCGTCGATACTAGTCAACCGCTCCAGTAAGGCGGTCTCCGTCCTGCCCACCAGGTTCATACTCTCCAGTTCCATGCCCAGGATCGCTTCCACCATCTCGGGATCGCTTTCCTTATACACGGATTTGATGTGCTGCGCGGATTCGTGCAGCTTGCGATGGGGTTCTTCAATGGCCTGCAGGAAGGAGGCCAGCTTGGGAAAATGCTTCTCCGCCTCTTTGCGCTCTTCACTGTAATACCATTTGCCGAAACCGCACTGGGTGTGATCCAGCTGGATGTCCAGCTCATGGACATGCTCGTCCAAAACAAAGACTTCCAGTTTGGCCTCCCAGTTAAGGTGATCCACCTCCCGCTGTACCATGCTGGTACGCAGGTTTTCCACCTCAATCACCTCGATCCCTTCGTCATGCAGAGCCACCAGACTCAGGATGCCCCAACCGGCGGTGATCATCATCAGTATCAACACGCTGGTGAAGCCAGCGGCGATCTTGGTGCTTAATTTCAGTTGTTTCCAGTTCATTTGAGTCCACCGTTCATGCGAAATTAAAGAATAGTTCCGGCCATTGCCCAATCATGGGAATACCCATGGTCAGGGGCCCGAGGGCTGCTGCTGAGTAATTTGTTCCAGGGTCAGGCACTCTGCCGCGGACAGGATATGCTCCACCTGCAACAGCACGATGAATCGGTCGTCCACCCGCCCCATTCCCTTGATAATATCGGTATTCATCCCCTCTCCCAGGGCCGGCGGCGGCTGCACCAGATCCGGGGCGATCTCCAGGATCTCGCTCACCTCGTCCACCAACATGCCGATACTCTGTTTGCCGTCACTGTGTATGTCCACCACCACGATACAGCTGCGTTTGGTGAGTTCGCTTTGCCGCCGCCCAAGGCGGGAGGCCAGATCCACTACCGGCAGCACCGCGCCCCGCAGGTTGACTACACCGCGGACAAAATCCGGGGCCAGCGGCACATCGGTCATCAGCCCCACTTCGATAATCTCCCGGATCTCCAGAATATCCACGGCAAACCGCTCTCCCGACACGGAGAAGGTCAAATACTGGAACTCCTCACCCGATTTGCTTTTCACCAATTCGGTTGTCTCTTGCAGGGTTAGATCACCCATGGTTCCATCTCCTCCTGCTACGCCCTTACGGCGGCCTGCTTGATCAGTTCCTGCACATCCAGAATCAGCGCCACTTCTCCCGATCCCAGCACCGTGGCGCCGCTGATGCCCCGCAGCCGCTGGAACACCTTGCCCAGGGGCTTGATCACGGTCTGCAACTCTCCAAAGAGCTCATCCACCACAAAGCCCGCCTTGCTGCGGCCGAAGCGGACCACCACCAGGCTCTGGCGCTCCTTCTCCGCCGCCTCCCGCTCCGCTTCCGTCTCCATGCCACCGAAGAACTCCTTCAGGCGCAGATAGGGCAGCACCTCACCACGCAGATTCACGTAGCTGCTGTCCTCGTTGACGTACCAGTCGCTTTCATCCATCTCCACGCACTCAGCAACCATGCTCAGGGGGATGACATAGCTTTCGCCGCCGGCGGCCACCAGAAAGCCGTCGATAATGGCCAGGGTGAGCGGCAGGTGAATGGTCACCGTGGTCCCTTCACCCAGTTCGCTATCCAGTTCCACCGTGCCGCGCAGGGCCTCAATGTTGCGCCGCACCACATCCATGCCCACCCCCCGGCCGGAGAGGTCGCTGGCCTGCTGTTTGGTGCTCAGGCCCGCCTCGAAGATCAGCCGGAATACATCCTGACGGCTCATCTGCTGATCGGGCTGCACCAGACCGAGCGCTTCCGCCTTGGCGCGGATCCGCTCCGGGTCGAGGCCGGCGCCGTCGTCCCTGATCTGGATTACTATGTGCCCGGAGTCGTGATAGGCGTTGAGAAAGACCGTGCCAATTGCCTCTTTTCCCTGTTCCACCCGGACGGCGGGGGACTCAATACCATGATCCAGGGCGTTGCGTATCAGGTGGGTCAGCGGGTCGTTGATCTTCTCCACCACGGTCTTGTCCAGTTCGGTCTCGCCGCCGGTAATCCGCAGTTCGATCTCCTTGCCCAGCTCCTTGCTTACATCCCGCACCACCCGGCGGAACCGGGAGAAGGTATCGCCGATCTGCACCATGCGCAGTTGCAAGGCATTGTCTCTAATCTCTTCAACCAGATGTTCAACCCCATACACCACCTCTTCCACATCACTCAGGCCGTGCCGCTCCACCTGCACCTTCATGGCGGCGCTGGAGATCACCAGTTCGCCCACCAGGTTGATCAACTGACCCAGCTTTTCGGAATCCACCCGGATATACTTGGCCTCTTTCGAAGCCCGCTCCCGGTTGGCCTCCTGTTTCTTCAGCGCCTGTTCCACAACCGGCTTGCCAACCACCTTGCGTTCCACCAGGATCTGGCCCAGCGGTTTGGCCTCTACCAGCTCATTCTCCCCGGCGCCCTCTTCGCCAATCCGCTGCTCCACTTGCGCCTTGCTCTGGTACTGCTCACCCAGGCTGGCCTCCAGTTCCCGCTCGGTAAGCGCACCAATGGACACCAGCATCTCACCTAAACGGTTGTCATCCAGTTCCGACAGTTCTTGCAGCAGTTCCAGATAGTGTTCCTGTTTGGAGCGCGGCGGCAGTATACGGATGTCGCAATCGTCCTGGGCAAACTCAAACACCCCTTCGATAGCCGCCTTGTTGGCGTCGCTGTTGAAGGCGATACGGAAGCCCAGGTAACAACTTTCCGGGTCCATCTTGTCGGCCGACGGAATATCATGGGTAAGGGTGATAATCTCGACGATCTCGCCCAGGGTGCCGAGATAACGGAGAAAAGAGAGCGGATCAAGTCCGTTGCGCAGGGCGTCCGCACCGAACTGCAGGGAGATCACCCAGTTATCGCTGAACGCCTCTCCGCCCTCCTCCTTCTCCAGGTTGGTAACTTCCACCACCGAGGTGCCGGTTGCCTTCGCGCCGCCGGTCAGCCGGCTCAGCAACGCCTCTCCATGGGCCTGCAGATCGGGAGGCAAGGCCTCACCGTCGCCGCTGAGAACATGTTCCACCAATGCCGCGGTATGATCCTTACACTCCAAAAGGACGGCGATCAGATCCGAATCGATGGCCCGCTCTCCGTTGCGCACGGCATCCATGACCGTTTCAACCGGATGGGTAAAGGCCACCACCGAGTCGAAACCGAATACCCCCGCAGCGCCCTTGATGGTATGCATGGAGCGGAAGACGCTATTCAGATACTCCTCATCCTCCGGCGCCTCTTCCATGGACAGCAGCGCATCCTCCATCTCATGCAGCAGCTCTTTGGCCTCATGGGCGAATGTTTGTCTGGCGTCGTCTATGCTCATTTTTTCTGCCACTCCGCCGGGATCACAACCGGATCACCGAAGTGCCCGGCCACGTCAAGCAGCTCAAACACTTCAATAATCGCCTGACTGTGATTGACCAGATGAATTCTCTTGTTGCCCCGGTCCGCTTCCTGCTTGAGCATCAGCAGTATCTGCAGGCCGGCGCTGTCGATCTCGCTGACAGCGGAAAGATCAATCTCCAGTTCCTGACTCTCCTCCAGATGACCCAATAGCTCATCCTTCTGAAGAGCGGCCGTATAGATGGTCATCTCATCCTCAACAGCAAGTCGAAGAAGATCGCCTTTTTTTGTTGCCCGGATCGTCAATTGCTCTACCTCCGATACGAAGGGTTATCCTGCACTCACGGCAAAACCAGTTTGGAGACCGCGTCCAGCATCTGCGGCGGCTGGAAGGGTTTCACGATCCACGCCTTGGCGCCGGCCGCCTTGCCTTCCATCATCTTGTCCTTGCCAGCTTCGGTGGTCAGCATAATGACCGGCGTGAACTTATAGCGTGGATTCTGTTTCAGCTCCTTTACAAAGGTGATGCCGTCCATATTGGGCATATTCACATCGCTGATGATGAGATGGATCTTGTCCCCGGTCAGCTTGCTCAGCGCGTCTTTTCCGTCGCTCGCCTCAATCACATCATAGCCGGCCCCACGCAACGCGATACCCACTACTTGCCGGATAGACGCAGAATCATCGACGATCATTATTGTCTTGGACATCGATCAACCCCATTCTTAGTTCAATAAAAAGTATAGTTATTAACTTGTAACGTACATTCCGTTTAAATCCATTTACAAAATGCGGTTATCCATCATGCCCATTTCCATTTCAAAAAAAGCTCACTTCTCCACTGGCCGCCGTCTCGCCAAGATCCTCCTCCGGGGAATGAGCTCTACGCTGTTCAGTGGTGGTGTATTCGGTTTTCATATGCGACAGCAGTTCATCGATGTTCAACGGCGGGACCGAGTCCCCGGCCTTTCTTCTCTCCTGCCGCTCCGCCACCAGTCTGCCGATCTCGTCCAGGCTACTGCATACCTGACCCAGGATTTGATTAACGCGGTCCTGGAACTGAAAGGCCACCAGCATCTGCTCGATCTCCGCGCTCACCTCTTTGCCGATACCGAGAAGCTCGGAACCTTCCTGCTCGAGCAGCCGCGCGCGTTCGGTAAGATGATCAATGACCCGGCCGACGATCGCTTCTCCTTCATGGATCACTTTCGCTTCGTCGCCCGTAGACTCCGACACCAGTAGCACCGCCTCCCGCATCACCTCGCTAAGGGCCGCGGTCTTTTCCGCTATCTTCACGCCGGTTTGACCTGACTGGCCGGAAAGGGCGCGCACCTCATCCGCCACCACGGCAAAACCACGCCCGGTCTCGCCGGCGCGCGCCGCCTCAATGGCCGCATTAAGCGCCAGCATATTGGTCTGCTCCGCGATCTTGCCCACCTCTTCCGCCATTTCATCCAGGTCCTTGGTGAAATCGCTGAGGCGGCTGATCTTTTGCAGCATCTTGTTGTTGGTTTCCACCAGTTCCGCAAGCCGTACAAAAAGCGTTTCCAACGCCTGTTTGTCCGCCAAGATGGAATCAAATATGGACTCATCCCGCTTGCCGATTTGTGCGGAGCCGGTCACCTCCCGCAAGCTCCGTTCCAGTTCGGAAAAGCGAAGGGTAAGGTTGCCGATGTTCTCTTCCATGCACTCCATGGAACTGGTCACATGGCGTTTCCAGATCGGCATGATGTTCAACCCGAGATTTTCCATCTCCTCCGCCTTCTGGGATATGGCCGCCAGATGGTCTTCCGTGACATGCAGCTGTGTATCCAGCCGGGTAATCAGGACCGCCTCGGCATCCACCTGCCGCCAGATCCAATAGGCGCCGCCACAGGAAAACAGAAACAATAGCAAGGCCGCAATCCAGGCGCCGTTTGCGAGCACCAAAATCATGCCCGCCCCGGCAATTCCCAGGACGACGGGGAGCAAAACGATCAGATAGTATGTGGTCTTATTCATAACCTTTGATTAATAAACACCAAACGATAAATTCCATTTTATTAATTCAGGTTTATAAACCCGGTTTATAAGATCCCTTGTTCTTATGTGTTTCCCTATTCTTGTTTTTACCGCTCCGTCACTACCTATTGTGGCAGATTTTGCGCAACCTATAGGTTTAAAGCAGAAAATAAATGGTATTTCCTCCGGGCATGGTTCAACCCGCCTCCCCGTCCGCTTCCTTGCCGATCACGACTCCCCAGGAAAAGGTCTCATCCGGGTACAGGGCATCCGTCAGCCACTCTATTATGGGTTTCCACTGCACCAGATCCTTAATCACCTGGCGCAGGGGCAACTCCACAACCCCCTTGCCCTCGTGCGCGGCGGCGGGGTAGTTCTGGGTATCGCGCAACTCCCCGATCAGGGGAAAGGTAATGCGCTGCAGAAACCCGCCCAAGACCATTTTGTAGAGGCGGGTGTTTACCTTGGCGCGATTCGCAATCACCCCCGTAGCGGGTCCTTGACGGCCGTCGAACAGATGTTTGTAGAGATCGAACACATGCCGGACCATGCCCCGGACATCAATGGGCGATGCAATGGTCGGAACCAGCACCGCATCGAGAAAGGGATAGATTTCCAGTTCCAGGTCCACGGAAAAGGCGGCCGGCAGGTCCAGCAGCACCACGGTCTTAGGCACCGCGGTCTTTTGGGCATTCTGCAGGCGATCCGGCAACTGTTCTGGAGAAGTGGGGATTACGGTGATACGGGGCAGTTCACTGCCGCGGACCGACGCCCAATCCAGGGCGGATGATTGGGAGTCCGCATCGAGCAACACCACGCTGTAGCCCCATTTGGCGAAAAAACAGGCTAAATTGGTACACACGGTGGTCTTTCCACTGCCACCCTTTGGGTTGGATACGGCAACCACCCTCATGACGCAGACTCCGCTGGCGCGGTGCTAACAACCGCGCATCAGTTCTATTCGGAATAAATCCGGATATTCCCGCTACCGCAATTCGGGAACCCGTCCCCAGTAGCAAAGTGTAGCGGGAGGAGCGGAATCTGCTTGAGAATTTGATGGTTACTGATAGCGGACCGCGAGGATCTCCATGTGGCGCACCCCCTTGGGGGTATCCACTACCGCCTCGTCACCCTCGGACTTGCCGATCAGGGCGCGGGCCATGGGGGAGTTCACCGAGATCAGACCCTCCTTGAAATCGGCTTCGTCGTCGCCGACGATCTGGAAGGTGTGCTCCTCGTCGGTCTCCTCTTCATAGACATCCACGGTGGCGCCGAAGACCACCCGGCCGCCGGCATTGACGGTGGTGACATCAATGATCTGGGCGTGAGAGAGCTTGGACTCGATCTCCTTGATGCGTCCTTCGATAAAACCCTGCTGCTCGCGGGCGGCGTGGTATTCGGCGTTCTCCTTGAGGTCACCGTGGGCGCGCGCCTCGGCAATGGCCTCAATCACTTTGGGCCGCGCCACGGTCTTGAGCTCGCTGAGTTCCTCGCGCAGCTTTTCCGCGCCACGAACGGTAAGTGGTACCTTGCTCATGTGGTTATCTCTTGTTCAGTGGTTTTGCTAGCCCTGCTTATGCAGGTCCTGCAACCGATTGACATCCGCCTGGTGCAGTTGTTTCAGCGCCAGACAGAACGCCTCGCCCCCGGATATGGTGGTAGTGTAGGCCACTTTGTGCCGCAGGGCAGCACGCCGAATGGAGGCGGAGTCCTCGATCGCCTGCTTGCCTTCGGTGGTATTGACGATAATGCTGATCTCGTCGTTCTTGATCATATCCACGATATGCGGCCGGCCCTGGGCCACCTTATTGGCCCGATTACACTCGATCCCGGCGGCCACTACCGCGTCGCAGGTGCCTCCGGTGGCGTAGAGTTCAAAACCCAGTTCAGCGAGATCGCGGGCCACGCCCACCAGCCGAGCTTTATCGGCGTCCCGTACCGAAAGCAGCGCCCGGCCCTTCTTCGGCAACGCCTGTCCGCTGCCGCTCTCCGCCTTGGCGAACGCCTCGCCGAAGGTTTTGCCCACGCCCATCACCTCGCCAGTGGACTTCATCTCCGGTCCCAGCAGGGTATCCACCCCGGGAAACTTGATGAAGGGGAACACCGCCTCTTTCACGAAGAAATTGGAGGGGATCACCTCTTCGGTAAAATTCTGCGCCTGCAGGCTGGTCCCCGCCATGCAGCGCGCCGCCACCTTGGCCAGGGGCACCCCGGTGGCCTTGGAGACGAAGGGCACGGTGCGGGAGGCGCGGGGATTCACCTCCAGCAGATAGATCTCGTCGTTCTTGATGGCGAACTGGGTGTTCATCAGCCCCACCACCTTCAGTTCCAGGGCCATCTGGCGGATCTGTTCCCGCATCCGGTCCTGTACATCCTGGGACAGGGTGTAGGGCGGCAGGGAGCAGGCGGAGTCGCCCGAGTGGACGCCGGCCTGTTCGATATGCTCCATAATGCCGCCGATCACCACATCCTTGCCGTCGCAGATGGCGTCGATGTCCACCTCGATGGCGTCATCCAGGAAACGGTCCAGCAGCACGGGCGAGTCGTTGGAGACGCTCACCGCATCCCGCATGTAGCGACGCAGGTCCTCCTCGCCGTAGACGATCTCCATGGCGCGGCCGCCCAATACATAGGAGGGGCGCACCACCAGGGGATAGCCGATCTCTTCCGCCAGGCGCACCGCCTGTTCGGTCTCCACGGCGGTGCGGTTGGGCGGCTGCTTCAGGCCCAGCTTCTCCACCAGCTTCTGGAACCGCTCGCGGTCCTCCGCCAGGTCGATGGAATCGGGGCTGGTGCCGATGATGGGGGCGCCCGCCGCCTCCAGGTCCTCGGCCAGCTTGAGCGGGGTCTGACCACCGTACTGGACGATGACCCCGGCCGGCTGCTCGCGGCGGATGATCTCCAGCACGTCCTCCAGGGTCAGCGGCTCGAAATAGAGCCGGTCGGAGGTGTCGTAGTCGGTGGAGACGGTCTCCGGGTTGCAGTTGACCATGATGGTCTCGTAGCCGTCCTCGCGCATGGCGTAGGCGGCGTGACAGCAACAGTAGTCGAATTCGATGCCCTGGCCGATGCGGTTGGGACCGCCGCCCAGCACCATGATCTTCTTGCGGGCGCTGGGATCGGCCTCGCACTCCTCCTCATAGGTGGAGTAGAGGTAGGCGGTGCTGGTGGCGAACTCGGCGGCGCAGGTGTCCACCCGCTTGAATACCGGCTTCACATTGAGGGACCAGCGCAGATCGCGGATCTCCTTCTCCTTGACGCCACACAGATTGGCCATGCGGATGTCGGAAAATCCCTTGCGTTTCAGATATCTGAGGCGGTTGGCGTCGAGGTCCGCCACGCCGCCCTGGCGGACCTCCGCCTCGATCTTCACCAGCTCCTCAATCTGCACCAGGAACCAGGGATCAATGGCGGTGGCCTCGAACACCTGCTCCATGGTCATACCGTAACGGAAGGCGTCCGCCACATACCAGAGCCGCTCGGCGCCCGCCTGGCGAATCTCCTGGCGAATGATGTCCTTGGCGTCCTCCGCCTCCAGATCCACCATCTCGCACAGGCCGTGCTTGCCGGTCTCCAGTCCGCGCAACGCCTTCTGTAGCGACTCCTGGAAGGTGCGGCCGATGGCCATCACCTCGCCCACCGATTTCATCTGGGTGGTGAGGCGGTCCGGCGCCTGGGGGAATTTCTCAAAGGCGAAACGGGGCACCTTGGTGACCACGTAGTCAATGCTGGGCTCAAAGGAAGCGGGGGTGGCGCCGCCCGTAATCTCGTTCTGCAGCTCGTCCAGCGTATAGCCCACCGCCAGCTTGGCCGCCACCTTGGCGATGGGGAAGCCGGTGGCCTTGGAGGCCAGCGCCGAGGAGCGGGAGACGCGAGGGTTCATCTCGATGATGATCATGCGCCCGTTCTCGGGATTGATGGCGAACTGCACGTTGGAACCGCCCGTATCCACGCCGATCTCGCGCAGCACCGCCAGGGAGGCGTCGCGCATGATCTGATATTCTTTGTCGGTCAGGGTCTGGGCCGGGGCCACGGTGATGGAGTCGCCCGTGTGGATGCCCATGGGGTCCAGGTTCTCAATGGAGCAGATGATA